>SCUR01000075.1 GCA_004297235.1 Candidatus Manganitrophaceae bacterium
CGGTCTAACCGGAAAATGAAATTCGAGCGGAAGCAAATCCAATGCGTTTTCCCATCTGCTGCTTGTATGTGTCTAAAAAACAAGGTAGAATGGCCTCTTGTCATCTATGGAGGAGCGTTGAACCAATGGCGACCACTGAGAGTACCATTAATATGGCTGTATTTTGCGACCTGGAAAACGTTGCATTGGGTGTTCGAGATGCGCGCTATGCACAATTTAATATCGAAAAGGTATTGGAGCGGCTGTTGTTGAAGGGCAATATTGTCGTTAAAAAGGCGTATTGCGACTGGGAAAGGTATAAGGATTTTAAAGGGGGGATGCATGAGGCCGCCTTTGAGCTGATCGAGATCCCCCATATCCGCCAATCGGGGAAGAATTCGGCCGATATCCGAATGGTGGTCGATGCGCTCGACCTCTGCTATACCAAATCCCACATCGACGGTTTTGTGATCATCAGCGGCGATTCCGACTTCTCGCCCCTCGTCAGCAAGCTGCGAGAGAACAACAAAAACGTGATCGGCGTGGGGGTGAAGAAGTCCACCTCCGATCTGCTGATCTCCAACTGCGACGAGTTTATTTTCTACGATGATCTGGTGCGGGACAGCCGGCGGAAGCCGAAGCCGGCCCGGCCGGCGGCGAAGGCTCCCGCCGTCAAAGCGGACGTCAAGACCGATCATAAAGAGGATGATGAAAAGCGGGAGTCGAAGCGGCAGGAAGCGCTCAACCTCGTCTTAGAGACGGTCGAAGCGATCTTCAACGAGCGGGGAGAGCGAAAAGTCTGGGGATCGATGGTCAAGCAGACGCTCCGTCGAAGAAAACCGGGTTTCAACGAGTCCTATTACGGGTTTCGAAACTTCAACCAGCTTTTGGAAGAGGCGGAGAAGCGGAAGCTGCTGATCCTCGAAAAGGACCAGACCTCCGGGGGATTCATCATCCTCGACTTCGGTCCGGAATGGGGTTCGGCCGAGGCGGAAGAAGCCCCGGCGGCCCATCCCGCCGCTCCTACGGACGATCTGGCCAAAGCGACGCGGCCTGAGCCGGCACCCTCCGATCCATTGGTGAACGAGCCCTCTTGAAAATAGGTCTCCCTTTCCGGCAAGGGGAAGGGCCTCCGCGTGACGGGCGCCTTTCCCCTTGAGTTTTTTGATCATCTCCGTTAAGCTCACCGGCGATGGCGCAATCATGGACAAAAGATCAGGTGGCGTGCGAGGTGGAAGCGCTCGCCCGCTGGGTCGCTCTGGGGAAGGTCGACGACGCCGGCGGCGCCCGCCTTTTTCACGAACGGCTTCAGAGCCTTCGGGATCTCTATCGGGTTGAACCCGAGCTCTTCACCTCCGCGTTGGTCTCTTCGCTGAAGCGACTGGTCGCGACGGTGCCGGTACATTCTCCAGAGCGGGTGTCACCCAACTCTGTTCTGAAGTCTGTTTTCGGCTACACCACCTTCCGTCCCGGCCAACAGGAAATTATTGAAGCGGTTCTCTCCGGCCGCGACTGTATCGGCGTCATGCCGACCGGGGCCGGAAAATCGCTCACCTATCAGATTCCCGCACGCCTCTTTCCCGGCACCACCTTGGTGATCTCTCCTCTGATTGCCTTGATGAAGGACCAGGTCGACGGGCTGACCGAAGTCGGTCTCTCCGCCACTTTTATCAATTCCAGTTTGACGCTTGACGAGCGGCGCGATCGGATCGGGCGCTTGACGGCAGGGGAGTATCGCCTCGTCTATGCCGCGCCCGAGGGATTGGAGGGATCGCTTCTCGATCTGCTCTCCCGCTGTCGAATCAGCCTCATCGCGGTCGATGAGGCGCATTGCATCAGCCAGTGGGGCCACGACTTCCGCCCCTCTTACCGAAATCTCTCCGGCCTCAAACGCCGTTTCGGAAACGTTCCGGTCCTGGCGCTCACCGCGACGGCCACCGACGCCGTCGCCTCCGATATCGTCGAGCAGATGGGGATGATCTCGCCGCTTCGCTTCCGCGGATCTTCCTTCCGGCCGAACCTGCGGCTTCATGCCTATAAGAAGGGAAACGGAAGAGATACCAAGGGGGAGATCCTCAATCTGGTCCGCTCCCGTGCCGGTCAATCGGGAATCATCTACTGTCTGAGCCGCCGGGGGGCGGAGCAGACGACCGAATTTCTGAAAGCAAACGGGATCCGGGCACTGGCGTACCATGCCGGGATGGAGAACGATCAGCGGACCGAAGCCCAAGAGGCCTTCAAACGGGACGACGTTGACGTCGTGGTGGCGACCGTCGCCTTCGGCATGGGGATCGATAAGTCGAACATTCGCTACGTGATCCACCGGGACATGCCGAAGAGCATCGAGGGATATTATCAAGAGATCGGACGAGCCGGACGGGACGGCGTGGCGAGCGACTGCGTCCTCTTTTACTCTTGGTCGGAGGTGATCAGCTATGACCGCTTTTTAGAGTCCTCCTCCGATTCGCAGGTGAACAAGAAAATACGGATGCAGGCGAGAGAGATGTTTGCCTTCGCGGAGGGAGAGGGATGCCGTCATCAGCGATTGGTCGCGCACTTCGGCGAGCGGATTGCGGGGTGCGGGAGCGCATGCGATCGCTGCGGCGGGTGGGACCTGCTCGAAGAGATTCGCCCCGCCGCCCGTTTCGAGACGGAGCGCGCCTCGCGCGGCAAGAAGAAAGCCTTCGTATCGAGTGAGAGCATCGGGGACGCGGCCGGCGATCTCTTCGCCCGGCTCCGGTCGCTGCGAAAACGGCTCGCGGACGAAAAAGGCCTTCCGGCCTACCTGATCTTCAGCGATGCGGTGTTGCTGCAGATGGCGACGCAGCGGCCGCGCAGCGGAGACGAGCTCCTTCAGATCAACGGCATCGGCCCGAAAAAACTCGCTCAATATGGCGAGCTCTTCCTGGCCGAGCTGCATTCGGAGGGGAGAGGAGCGGACCCGGGCGCATGATCTCCATCCTGGTCTATTCGGCTGAAGAGGGACATCGGTTGTTCAATCGGGTCGAGCCGCTTCCCTCTCTTCTGGCCGACAAGCGAAACTGGGTCTGGGTCGATCTCGAAGCGGCCACCCCGGAAGAATCGGAGATCCTCTCGCGCGACTTCCATTTCCATCCTCTGGCGATTGAAGATTGCATCTCCGAAACCCCCCTCCCCAAAGTCGACGACTACGGTGAATATATCTTCCTGGTGCTGCACGGATCGCGTCCGATGACCGACCATACGTTTGTCACCGCCGAGATGAATTTCTTCCTCGGCCCCCGCTACCTGGTCAGTTATCATGATGAACCGTCACGAAGCATCCATAAGACGAGGGAGCGATGCGTCCGGGAGGGCCCTGCCATCACCCGCGGCGTCGATTTTCTTCTTCATGAAATTCTCGATGCCATGGTCGATAACTACTTTCCGGTCCTCGACCAATTCGATGCGCGGATCGACCGGATCGAGGAAGAGGTCTTTGCCAGACCCGATCGGGAGACCCTGAACAAAATCTTCAGCCTGAAAAAAGAGGTGATGCACCTTCGGAGGGTGGCCAGCCCGCAACGGGAGATCCTCAATCGTCTCAGCCGTGATCCCTTTCCGGTCATCAGCTCGAAGGCGGCGGTCTACTTCCGGGACGTATATGATCACCTCGCCCGGATTTCCGATCTGGCGGAGTCGTATCGTGACCTGGTCACCAGCGCTTTGGACGCCTATCTTTCGGTGGTCTCAAACCGTTTGAATGAGATCATGAAGCTGCTGACCGTCTTTACGGCCACGCTGATGCCGCTGACCGTCCTCACCGGAATCTACGGAATGAATTTCCAAAACATGCCGGAGCTTCATTCCCGGTACGGCTATTTCATCGTCCTCGGAATCATGGCCCTCACCAGCATCGGAATGCTTCTCTTCTTCCGAAAAAAGAAATGGCTTTAGAAAAACGGCTGTGTTAAACTGCCGAAAATCAGTGAGGAGCTTGAAATGCGGTGAGGAGTTAGGAGTGAGTAGTTAGGAGAAAAGCCTTTAAAATATTTTCCTCCTCACTCCTAACTCCTTCCTCCTCACGCCTTTATCATTTCTAGGAGGCGGCGATGCGAGATTTTATTCGGCGGATGGAGGAGAAGGCGATCGGAGGGGAGCGGCTGACCTATGAAGAGGGGTGTCGGCTGATGCAGGTGTCCGGCCCCGATCTCTTTGATCTGATCTCCTCGGCCAATCGCGTCCGGCATCACCACCGGGGCGATCAGATCAATCTCTGCTCCATCGTTAACGCCAAGGCGGGAAATTGCTCTGAGAATTGTAATTTCTGTGCACAGTCTGCTTATCACGATACCGGGATTCCGACTTATCCCCTGATGGATTCGGAGGGGATCATCAAGGCGGCGAAAGAGGCGGGGAGCAACGGCGCCGAAGCGTTCGGGATCGTCGCCGCCTGGTGGGGCCTTCGCGAAGGCCGGGACCTGGAGATGGTGCTGCAGCGGATTCGCGAATTGGTCGCCGCCGGGCACACCCGTACCGATGCGTCGCTCGGAATCATCGCCGATCGGCAGATCGCCTTCAAACTCAGGGAGGCGGGACTGTCCTACTACAATCATAACCTGGAGACCGCCCGGTCTCACTTCCCGAACATCTGCACCACCCACACCTACGACGATCGAGTCCGGACGATTCAATACTGCAAAGAGGCGGGAATCGGCATCTGCTCCGGCGGCATTTTCGGCATGGGGGAGAGCCCGGATCAGCGGATCGAGCTCGCCGTGGCGCTGCAGGAGCTCGACGTCGATGTGGTGCCGCTCAATTTCCTCCATGCCATCAAGGGAACGCCGTTTGAGAATCTCCCGCCGCTTCAGCCGATGGAGATCTTGAAAATCATCTCGGTTTATCGTTTGATGCTTCCGTCGAAAGACATCATGACCGCCGGAGGGCGGGAGGTGCATCTGCGCGATCTGCAATCGTGGATGTTCGCCGCCGGCGCCAGCCATACGTTGGTCGGCAACTATCTCACGACCCTCGGCCGGAAGCCCGAAGACGATCTGAAGATGATCGAAGATCTCGGGCTGCGCGCCGTCGCTTATTGCGGCGAGACCTTGCAGGAGACGAAAGTAAAGGCATAAAGCGAGAGTCCTCTCGCCTGGGTGAAGAGCCGCAGTTCGTGTTTCTCGAAAGCGGGATTCCGGACCAGCTGGTACATCCGCGGTTCTTTCACCCGGACAAACGCCCGCCCCTTCTCATCGATCGTCACATCTTCTCCGATCTCATTTTTCCGCATCGTCCGTCGGTCTTGGTTGATCCAGACGATCGCCTCTGCTTCGGCCGATGCTACCAGATTCCCTTCCATCGCCGAATAAATCAAATGGATCGCCCCGCCTCTCGGGCCGGTGAACGTCAGGCGGTCGGCCATCACCTCCCAGGACCCCTCGGCATAGAAGATATCTTCCATCAGCCGATCGGGAAGGGTGTATTGAACGACCTTTCCTTCCGGGAGTCCCTCGTCGTTTCCGATCCTTCCGCGATCGGCGCCGAGATAAAGCTCCGGACTCGGGGGGTAGCAGACGGCGCCGGGATAGTCGCTCTCACGGATCGGACGCATCGGGTCGGGGAGCGAAATGGAGGGATCGGTCTCCATCAAAAGGGCCTGGATCGCCAGTTCGGTCTCGACGTAGTTTCCTTCGCCGAAGTGGCGGTAGCGGATGATCCCGTTTCGATCGATCAGATATTTGGCGGGCCAGTAGCGGTTGGCATAGGCCCGCCAGGTTTTGTAATCGTTGTCCATCACGATCGGATAGGTGAGGCCGAACGACTCAATCGCGCGCTCGACATGCGTTGCTTCCCGTGCGAAGGGGAACTCCGGAGAATGCACGCCGATGAGGACCAATCCTTTCTCGGCATACCGCTTGTGCCAGGCTTTGAGGTAGGGAAGGGTGCGGATGCAGTTGACGCAGGTGTAATCCCAAAAATCGATCAGGATCACCTTCCCGTGCAGCGCCCGAATCGAAAGGGCAGCGGAATTGAACCAGGGTCCCCCTTCGATCTCCGGCGCGCGGATTTTTTCTCGCTCCAGAAACATCAGCTTGTCCGTGAGGGCGGCTTATTCCATCGGAAGGGACGGCGCCAGCGCCTTTACGGCCCGCTGCAGCTCTTCGCTGTGGCCGTCGACCGTCACGTTGGGGATGATGCGGCGAATGATTCCGTCGTTCCCGATCAGATAAGTCATCCGGCGGTCGTATCCCTTTTCAGGATTAAACGCGCCATAAAGCTGACTGACCTCCTTTTTCTCGTCGGCGAGCAGGGGAAAGTTCAGATGATATTTTTGCGCGAAGGCATGGTGAGAGGCGACCGGATCGGTGCTGACGCCGAGGATCTCGACCCCCAACGCCTTGAACTGATCGCGATCATCCCGGAAGGTGCAGGCCTCCTTCGTGCAGCCGGGGGTATCGTCCTTCGGATAGAAATAGAGGACCACATGCTTTTTCCCCTTGTAATCGGAAAGCCGGATCGTCTTTCCGTCTTGGGCGGGGAGTGAAAAGTCGGGGGCCGGGACCCCTTCTGCAAGATGTTTTTCCATCGTTTCTCCTTTTATGAGCGTCAATAAACAAGCTCCCGAAGTTTTAAAAGATAGTCCGCTTCATCGATCGCTTTGTTCCGGGTGACCGCGTCATAAAGAACCTGGGCGAGGAGGCCGCCGATCTGATGGACGGCATCGTGCCTCGACTCCCCGCGGGAGATCAGCGACAGCAGCGCCTGTTCGACCTCGATCGGCTGGCGGGCTTGAAGCTGCTGCTCGACCACCACATGCAGCGACGTATGAAGAAAGGGATTGGTCTGGCGGCGGCCCGCAAAGTCGATGTTCATCGCCGCTTCGCCTTGATCGAAGAGGGAATGATGTTCCCGGTGCTCCAGCATGATCTCGGCGAAGAGGGCTTCTTCCCCCTCCATCGGGAGATTCTCTTTGGCCTTCTTCCAAATCTCAAAGAAACGGGCCCGATTTTGCGCGGTCATGAAATCCATCTTCAGAAGCTTATAATGACGGAAGGCGTGAAGTCAATCGAAGGGCGAAATACGTGAGGAGTGAATAGTTAGGAGTGAGGAGTAAATGCAAAAGATAAGATCTAAATTTTTTCCTCCTTACTCCTCACCCCTAACTCCTTACGCCGTTGAAATAGGAGAGCATTTTAAAAAGGCTCTGTTCCAGCGGCCCCGGCTCTGACGCGAAACTCAGCACCAGATGAGGCGGATCGAGGTCGTAGAAGAATCCGGGGTGGAGAAGAAGGGCATGTTTCTTTAGTAGATCGAGGGCGATCTCCTCTTCGTCGGCCTTCGGATCGTTGATTCGGACGGTGAGATAAAAGCCCCCCTCCGGCGGGACGAGGGAGAGCCGTTCCGATCGGGAGAGAAGATCGACGGCGATTCGAGCCCGCTCCCGAATGGCCGACTGATAGTCCGGAATAAAATTTTTCGCCCCTTCGAAAAGAGCGGGGACGGCGAATTGAGCGATTTCGTTGACCGGGAGAAAGGTGTCGGAGATCGTCTCCAGGGCGGACAATGCCTTTTGGACGAGCGGGGCTTCTCCGGAGAGGGCGATCCAGCCGATCTTCATCCCGGGCAGGGCAAGCATCTTAGAAAAACCGTTTAGCGTGAGGACAAGCGGCGCGTTCGTTGCCGCCGGGCGGGGGAGCCGGTTTTGCCGGAAGAGAAAGGGGCTGAAGACTTCGTCGGAGAGGATCGGAAGACGGTGGCGGGCGGCGATCTCGGCGAGACGGGTCACTTCGTCCTCCTGGGCCGCGGCGCCGGTCGGGTTGTGGGGGGAGATCAGAATGATCGCCCGCGTTCGAGGCGTGATTTGGGATTCGAGATGATCGAGATCGATCGTCCATCGATCGGCCTCGCGAAGACGATAATCGACCATGCGGACGCCGGCGAGTGTGGCGATGGCGTCGAAGAGGGGATAGGTCGGCCGAGGGGAGAGGATCTCGTCTCCCGGTCCGGCGAAGAGCTTGAAAGCATACCAGTACGAAAGGCTGGTTCCCGGTGTGACGACGATCTGCTCGGGGGGGATGGAGAGCCCTTCTTCCCGATAGGAACGGCTAATCGCTTCGCGGGCGATCGGCTGGCCGAGCGGATTGGGTTTATAGATTCGGGCTTGTTCGGCGGCAGATGCGAGGGCTTGGTTTAGAATCGATTGCGGGTAGAGAATGCCATGGTGATGGACGTTTCCGGAGACGAGGTCGATGACCTTTTTGCCTTGGGCCAGGAGCCTGTCCCGTTCCCGGTAGAGGGGGTTGGTTTCTCCATGGAAGTGATCAGCGATTTCGGAAAACATATGGGGGGATTTTAATCCGGTAAGCTCAAAAGATCAATCCTCTTGATCCCGACTGATCATTCTCATGCCGCTTCAGGTTTCGCCGCATCCGTCGGCGGTTCAAGAAGATCGTGGACTTTCGCGACCAGTTCCGACGGGCTGAACGGTTTGAGAAGGAGGGGGGGATTGTTTTTTTTGAGCCACTCTTGGTGGGCGGGGAGATCGGTGTAGCCGCTGACGAAAAGAAATTTGGTTCCCGGTTTGATCGTTTGAACCCGCTCGTAGAATTCCCTTCCATTCATCTTCGGCATCACGAGATCGGAGATAACGACTGGGACCGGATCGGTCTGTTGCTCGATCTGACGGAGGCCCTCTTCTCCGTTCTCGGCCAGAAGGACGGGATGACCCCGCTCCTCTAAGCTCCGCTGGAAAACCGTCCTCAGAAGCGGGTCGTCTTCGACGATGAGAATTTTTTCGGATCGTCGGGGAAGATGCCGGGTGAATTCCCGGCCGGGCGCGGCGTGCGCTGATTTTTCAACGGCCGGGAGGAAGACTTTGAAGGTCGATCCCTTTCCGATCCGGCTCTCGACGGTGACCCAGCCGCCATGTTGGCCGACGATCCCGTGAACGATTGAAAGACCCAAGCCGGTCCCGTGATCGGGATCTTTTGTTGAAAAGAACGGGTCGAAAATCCGTTCGATGGTTTTTTCATCCATCCCGACACCGGTATCGGAGACGGATAGAAGGACATAGTCGCCGGGGTGAATGAAGGGGGTTTCTCGAATGTCCGATTCCGTCAAAGAGAGGTTCTTCGTTTGCAGGATGAGCCGTCCCCCCGCCGGCATGGCATCGCGTGCATTGACGCAGAGATTCAATATCACCTGCTCAATTTGCGAGAGATCGGCATGTACGTTTTTTAAATGCGGATCAGGGTGAAAGGTCATCTCGATCTCTTCGCTTAAGACCTTTTCAAGAAGGGGAAGCAGTTCGAGGAGAACCGTATTGAGATTCAGAGGGGTCGGCTCGATCACCTGCCGGCGTCCGAAGGCCAGCAATTGCCGGATCATCTTGGAAGCCTTCCAGACCAACTGGCGGATATGGGTGAGGTAGCTGTGGAGGGGATGCGTCTCGTCGATTTTAAGAAGGGAGAGATCGGTGTAACCGAGAATGCCGGTTAAGACATTGTTAAAGTCATGGGCGATCCCGCTTGCGAGCCGGCCGAGGCTCTCCATCTTTCGCACCTGAAAAAGCTGCCGCTCCAATGCTTTCCGTTCCGTGTTGTCGAAGAGGTACCCTTTAAATTCGATCAACTTGTTTTCCGGGTCGAAACGGCCGACCACGTTGGCGATGGCATCGACGCGGGCTCCGCCGGGACAACGGAGCTCGACCTCGCACCATTGGAGTTTTCTTTTTTCCCGGAGCGCGTCGATAAAACGGTCCCAAGCGGTGCGGTCGGGAAAGAGCGATTTTAAGTCGTGAGAGGCCGCTTCCTCCGTGGAGGAAAATCCGAAAAGACGGACAAAGGAAGGGTTGCAGACGAGGATCTCTCCGCCCGGGGTGGAGATGAAGTCGGCGCTGAGATCTTCTTCGAAGAACCGTCGATATTTTTCTTCAGACTCCCGCAACGACGCCTCCGCGCTGCGCAGCGCCGCGCGATTGACCGCCTCCTTCAACTCGCGCCGGACCGTTTCATTCAGGCGGGTCAGATTGTCTTTCATGAGATAGTCGTTCGCTCCGGCCCGCATGGCGGCGGCGGCGGTCTCCTCGCCGATGCTCCCGGTGACGATGATAAAGGGGATGTCTTGGTTCTTTTGCTTAAGAATCGAAAGCGCGGCGACGGCATTAAAGTGGGGCATTTTATAGTCTGCAAGAATAATGTCCCATGTTTGACGCTCAAGCGCAGCGGTCATTCCCTCCGGTGTGTCTACCCGCTCGTGGGTCGGATCGAAACCGCCCCGTTCCAGTTCAAGCAGCAACAGGGCCGTGTCATCCGGGGAATCTTCAAGAATGAGCGTGCGCAATGGGGTGGCCATGGCTCCCTCCATTTTTAATAAACACTTAATCTCCCGCTTCAGGAGAGGCAGACGGCGGGCCTGCCTTCAGCGGAATTTTCAGGTGAACATGGGTCCCTTTTTTGGAGGCGCCGCTGATGCGTATCTCGCCGTTGAGCAGGAGCACCCGCTCCCGCATTCCGAGAAGCCCAAGCGATTTCGGATTGAAGCGCTCTTCCGCCGTGATCCCGCGGCCATTGTCTTTAATATCCACATAGAGGCGACCCGCTTTCTCTTTGATTCGGATCTCAACCCGGGTGGCGCCGGCGTGTCGGACGATATTGGTCAACACTTCCTGGAAGATCCGAAAGACGGCGGTCGCCTGCTCGTGATCGAGCTGAACGATCTGAAGGTCCGTATGAAGCCGGCAGGCGATCCCGGTCCGTTGTTGAAATTCAGAGGCCTGCCACTCAATCGCCGCCATCAGGCCGAGGTCGTCCAGAATGCCCGGCCTTAACTCGGTCGCGATCTTTTGGACCGTCTTGATTGCGGTGTCGACCATGTCCGATGTTGTTTTGAGTCTTTCCTCGATATCCGTTTTTGCCTCGGAGTGGCCCTCTTGTTTCACGATACGTTTTCGTAGAAGAGAGAGCTCGTATTTGATGCTGGTGAAAAGCTGGCCCAATTCGTCGTGAATTTCACGCGAGATCCAGGCTCTCTCTTTCTCCCGGATGGAATTGAGACGGGCGGCCAGATCCCGGAGTTGTTGACGGGAGTTCTTTAATTCATCATCGGCCTGCCGATGTTCGCGCCGGCGGACGGCCTCTTGCATTTCCCGCTCGATCGCCGGACTGAGCCTCGATAGATTGTCTTTCATCATATAGTCATGCGCGCCCGCCTTCATCGCACGGACGGCAATCTCTTCACCGATGCTGCCGGTCACGATGATGAACGGAATATCGAGCCCGGCCTCTTTAATCAGACGCATCGCCGCAAGCGCATTGAAGCGCGGCATCGTGTAATCGGAGACGACCACGTCCCAAGGGCTTTGGCGGAGGGCGTCGATCATCTCTTCGGGGATTTCAACCCGTTTGTAAACCGGATTGTAGCCCCGCTCTTTCAACGTTTCCAGAACCAACGCGGTGTCGTCTTCCGAGTCCTCTACGATTAATACCCGAAGTGATTTTTTCATTCCTATCTCACAGGGGGAGGTTCGTTTAAGAGAAGCCAATAGAGGCCGAGTTGCTTCACCGCATCGGTGAACTGGTGGAAATCGACCGGCTTTCGAACATAGCTGTTTGCCCCGAAGCTGTATCCGGCGAGGAGGTCCTGCTCTTCGTTCGATGAGGTGAGAATGACGACCGGAAGGAATTTTGTCCGGTCATCGGCGCGAATCGCGCGAAGGACATCGAGGCCGTCGAGCTTCGGGAGCTTCAAATCGAGGAGAACCACTTGAGGCTTGTCGTTGAGATCTCGTCCGGCATATCTTCCTCTCCCGAACAGGTAATCGAGCGCTTCGACGCCGTCGTGGGCGACCACGATTTCGTTGAGAAGGTTGTTCTCTTGAAGCGCCATCCGGGTGAGCATCTCGTCGTCCGGATTATCTTCCACCAGCAGGATGGTTTTCTTCGGCATGGGGGTTCCTTATCCAAGGGTGAAGTAGAAAGCGGCCCCTTTCTCCACCTCTCCTTCGGCCCAGACTTTTCCGCCGTGGCGATGGATGATCCGCTGAACGGTGGCGAGGCCGATTCCCGTTCCCGGAAACTCGCTCAGGCTGTGGAGACGCTGAAAGGGGGTGAAGAGCTTGTCGGCATAAGCCATGTCGAACCCCGCCCCATTGTCTCGTACAAAGTAGACCTGCTTTCCTTCCTGCTCGATCCGGCCGAATTCGATCATTGCGGACGGACGGTTCAACGTGAATTTCCAAGCGTTTCCCAGGAGGTTTTCCAGAGCGATTCTCAGGAGGCGGGGGTCTGCCGATGCCTTCAGATCGTCCTGGATGAGGAAGGTCACCTTCCGTTCGGGCTCGGAATGCTGAAGTTCTTCGGCGATGGTTTTGGCAAGGGAGCTCAGATCAACCGGCTTTTGATGCATTTCGCTTCGGGTGATACGGGAGAGATTCAGCAGATCTTCGATCAGCTCTCCCATCCGGCGGCTGGCGGCATCCACCCGTTGCAGAAAGTCTTTACCCTCTGGGTCGAGCCGGTCGGCATACCTCAGCAGGAGGACCCGGCTGAATCCGCTGATCCCCCGAAGCGGCGCCCGCAGATCGTGCGAGACGGAGTAGCTGAACGACTCCAGTTCCTTGTTGGTCGCTTCGAGCTGGGCCGTCCGCTCGGCGACGCGGCGTTCCAGATCCAAGTTCAATTTCTTGATCTCTTCTTCGGCCCGTTTCCGTTCGGTGATATCGAGCATCGCGCCGATCATCCGGACCGGTCTTCCGTTCTGATCGTGAACGACATAGCCCCGGTCGAAAACGGCGACGTAACTTCCGTCTCTCCGACGGAATCGATACTCACCCGACCAAAACTGGTGCCCCTGTTTGATTGCGGCATCGACCTCCGAGAGGATCCACCCTTTGTCTTCGGGGTGAATCCGGTTGGTCCAGGACTCGACCCCCGATTCGATCTCCTCGGGTTGATAGCCGAACAGGGTCTGGAACCGTTCGTTCCATTGAACGGCATTCGTCACCAGATCCCAATCCCAGATGGCGTCGTTGGTGGCGCGGGAGGCGAGTTGGAAGCGTTCCTCGCTTTTGCGAAGCGCCTCTTCCGCCTGTTTGCGTTCGGTAATATCCATGACCACGCCGATCATCCGCACCGGCCGACCCGACTCATCAAAGAGTGGTTCCCCCTGGCCGGCAATCCAATGGACACTTCCGTCGGACCAAACGACCCGATATTCAATGCGGAAATTTGAATGCTCGGCGATCGCCCTTGCCGTCGCGCGCTTCACTCCATCGCGGTCGTCGGGATGGAGGCGCGCCTCAAACTCCTCGTAGGTCCCTTTAAAGGTGCCGGGCGCCATCTCCCACAAGGCCTCGTGCCTGGAGGACCAGACGATTTTGCCGGTCGTTAGGTTCCAATCCCATGTTCCGATCCGGCCGGCCTGCAGCGTCAGCC
>SCUR01000076.1 GCA_004297235.1 Candidatus Manganitrophaceae bacterium
CTTTTGCCTTGACCCCTTACGCCTCCCCCCTCACGCCTCACGTCACTTTGACATAAGGACTGACGATGAAAAAAAACTCACCCAAGCAAACCATCCGAAAAATTCTCGTCCCGACCGATTTCTCCTCTCATTCCGAGCGGGCGGCCGAATATGCGCTGATGCTGGCGGCCAAGTTTGAGGCGACGATCGATCTGCTCCATGTGGTCGAGCCGTTCCCCTACAGCGTGACCGACACGATGACGATCATCAATCATGGGGAGGCGTTGAAGACCATCGCCGCCTCTCTTCTGGACAATGCCCGCGCGCAGTTGGAGCAAAAAGGGATGAAGGCGGAAAGCCATCTCGCCAGCGGCGCCCCCGATCAGGAAATCGTCGACTGGGCGCGCGATCACGCCATCGATCTCATCGTCATGGGAACGCATGGGCGAACCGGCGTCCGTCACCTCCTCCTCGGCAGCGTGGCGGAAAAAGTCGTCCACCTCTCCCCTTGCCCGGTCCTGACGGTCACCGCTGAGGCCCGTAAGGCGACAAAGAAGGGAACGTGAGGCGTGAGGGGTAAGTTCAAAATTCTTTAAATCTTTTACCCCTTACGCCTAGCGCCTCACGTCCCCTTGCCTTTCAAATACCCCATTCGGGGGATTGTCCCCCCCTCCCTCCTGCGTCAAAATGACAACATGTGCACCAATCCTATTCAAGGAACCGTCACGGGGAGGGGGAGCGATGGCCTTTAAACGGATTCTCGTCCCGATCGATTTCTCTTCCTGCTCCCTCGAAGCATACCGGGTCGCCGTCTCCCTCGCCCGCTCCGAAGCAGCGACGCTCTACCTCCTCCATGTGATCGACCGACGGGCCTTGGAAGCGGCTCGGGAGATCGGCCTGACGGCGGAGGAGATCGACGAGAAACCGCTCCATGCGAAAGCGCGCCGCCGACTTCGGGAATTCTTGGCCAACGAGCCCGACCTCCCTTCCGATCGAAAAATCGTAACCGGCCTCCCGTTCCAAGAGATCGTCCAGGCAACCCGGCAGGAGCAGATCGACCTGATCGTCATGGGACGCTACGGGGGCGGCGGCGAGCTGGAAAAAATCTTCTTCGGCAGCACCGCCGAGAAGGTGGTCCGCATCGCCCCCTGCGCCGTCCTCTCCATCCCGCTCGCTCCCGAATCGAGGAGGCGCCCGTGAACGAAAAACCGTGGCACCGGTTGAGCGCAGCGCAGGCACTGACCGTCCTGGAGAGCGCCTCCGAGGGGCTCTCTCAGGCCGAGGCGGCGAAACGGCTTTCCGTTTACGGCGAGAATCTCCTCAAAGAAGCGGAGGGAAAGCGCCCCTGGTCGATCCTGCTCCGGCAATTCACCGACCTGATGATCGTGATTCTGCTCATCGCCGCCGCGATCGCCTGGGCGATGGGGGATTTCACCGACACCGCGATGATTCTGGTGATCGTCGTTCTCAACGCCGCGCTCGGCTTCAGCCAGGAGTATCGGGCCGAGCGGGCCCTCTCCGCCTTAAAGAGGCTGGAACAGCCGCAAGTCCTGGTCCGGCGGGAGGGGATCTATCTCCAGGTTCCTTCCCGGGAGCTGGTTCCGGGAGAGGTCGTCGCCATAGAGGCGGGGCAGAAGGTCCCCGCCGACGGGCGGCTGATCGAAGCCGTCCAGCTCAAAATCGACGAGTCCCAGCTCACCGGCGAATCGGTGCCGGTCGAAAAGGAGCTGCCGGCCCTGAACCGGGAGGAGGTCCCCTTGGGAGATCAGGCCAACCGGGTTTTTATGGGGACCACGGTGATGACCGGACATGGCTGGGCCGTCGTCACCGAGACCGGCATGCGGACGGAGCTCGGCAGGATCGCCTCTCTGCTCCAGACGGTGGAAGATCGGCAGACCCCGCTCCAGATCCGTCTCGCGGCGATGGGCAAGCGGCTCGCCGCCGCGGCGTTGATCATGACGGCGGTGATCTTCGCCGCCGGCCTGCTGCGGGGAGAGAGCGTCCAGACCATGCTTCTCACCGCCATCAGTCTGGCGGTCGCCGTCATCCCGGAGGGGCTTCCGGCGATGGTCACCATCGTCCTCGCCCTCGGCGCGCAGCGAATGGTCCGGCGCAACGCCCTCATTCGAAAGCTCCCCGCCGTCGAAACGCTCGGCAGCGTCACGACGATCTGCACCGACAAAACCGGGACGCTGACGCAGAACGTCATGTCGGTCGAGGTGATCTACGTCGACGGCCGCCGAATCCAGGTCTCCGGGAGCGGCTATCGGCCGGAAGGCCATCTTTATAAAAAAGGGAAGATGTTCGACCCGCTCACCGACCAGCCGCTCCTCCAGCTCCTTCGCGCCGCCGTTCTCTGCTCGAATGCCCGCCTCGAACTGAGGGGACGCGAATGGGCGGTGCTCGGCGATCCGACGGAGGGGGCCCTTTTGACCGCGGCCGCCAAGGCCGGCCTTTGGAAGGATATGCTGGAGCGGCGATATCCCCGGATCGGGGAGATCCCCTTCGACTCCTCCCGAAAGCTGATGACGACCCTTCATCACAACCGGGATGAGAAAGTACGGGTCTTTGCGAAGGGAAGTATCGAGGAGGTCCTGCGGCGTTCGACCCGCATGATACAAGGGGAGGAGACGGTCCCGCTGACCGATCGCCATCGGGAAGAGATCGCCCAAACCCACCGGGAGCTCGCCGGGGCCGGTCTCCGTCTGCTGGCCTGCGGGATGCGGCGGCTCGACAAAGCGCCGGGCCCCGATCTTCGCGGGGTCGAAGCGGAGCTGACCTTCCTCGGCCTCTTCGGAATGATCGATCCGCTGCGGCCGGAGGCGATCGACGCGGTCGACCGCTGCCGGACCGCCGGCATCCGCCCGGTGATGATCACCGGGGACCATCGGATCACCGCCGAGGCGATCGGCGCTCAATTGGGGATGAAGGGAGCGGGAGAGCAGGTCCTGACCGGAGAGGAGCTGGCCCGGCTCACCCCGGAGGCGCTCGAGCCGATCGTGCGGAACATCTCGATCTACGCCCGGGTCTCCCCCGAACACAAGGTCAAGATCGTCGAGGCGCTCAAGCGCCGGGGGGAGATCGTCGCGATGACCGGCGACGGGGTGAACGACGCCCCCGCGTTGCGGGCGGCCGATATCGGCATCGCGATGGGACGGAGCGGCACCGACGTGGCGCGCGAGGCCTCCGAAATGATCCTGCTCGACGATCACTTTGCGACCATCATCTCGGCGGTGGAAGAGGGGCGAATCATCTACGACAACATTCGAAAATTCACCCGGTACATCCTCTCCACCAACAGCGGGGAGATCTTGACGATGTTCTTCGCCATCCTCTTCGGTCTCCCCCTCCCGCTCCTTCCGATTCAAATCCTCTGGACGAACCTCGTGACCGACGGCCTTCCCGCGCTCGCCCTCGGCGTCGAGCCCCCCGAGCGATCGGTCATGCGGAGGCCGCCGCGGTCTTCTTCCGAGAGCCTCTTCGCCGGCGGCCTCGGCCTTCATGTGATCTGGGTCGGGCTTCTGATGGGGTTGGGAACGGTCGGTCTCTTCGCATGGGCGATTCAGACGCGGGATCTGGCGCACGCCCGGACGATCGCCTTCCTCACCTTGATGCTCTTTCAAATGTTTCACGTCCTGGCGATCCGCTCGGAGCGCGACCCCCTCTGGCGGATCGGCCTGCGCTCCAACCCGTACCTGCTGGGAGCGGTCGTCCTCACCCTCGTGCTTCAATTGGCCATCACCTATCTTTCCCCGCTCCAGAAGCTCTTTCACACGACGAGCCTCTCGGCGGGCGAGCTGCTGGCCTGCATCGGGGCCGCCGTGACGGTTTATTTCGCCGTAGAAGCGGAAAAATGGTTGCGCACTCGAAAATCAAACGGAGGGGAACCATGATCACAATGGAGCATCTGTTGGCGGCGACCGATTTCTCGGCCTGCTCGAAGGAGGCGGTCGATTACGCGATTCACCTCGGTCAAAAAATGAAGGGGCGACTGACCCTCCTCCACGTTTTCGAATCCCCCTTCTTCTACCCGGCCGAGATCTCCATGGGGGCCTATCCCGAGGTCTATCAGTGGCTTCAAGATTTCAAACAGGAGGAGCTGAAAAAGCTGAATGCCCTCGCCGAGCAGCTCCGCAAAGAAGGCCTTTCAGTCGAATCGCTTTTTAAGGAAGGGGTTCCCTCCATCGAGATTGTCCGGACGGCCAAGGAGATCAACGCCGATCTGATCGTGCTGGGAACACACGGGCGCAGAGGACTTTCGCATGTGGTGATGGGAAGTGTCGCCGAGCGGGTCTCTCGCGAAGCCCCCTGTCCCGTCTTCATTGTCCGGGGGAAAAAAACGTAGGGGGCGCGGCGCGTTTTGGGATATTCACCGCGCCCCTCCCTTTTCAAGGAGATCAGCCATGTCCAATATGACTCGACAAGAATCGATGACGATTTCGTGGACCGCCGGCGTCCAGATGGCGGTGGAGGTCCGCGGCCACCGGCTGATCGTCGATCAGCCGAAGGAGGACGGAGGCGACGATCAAGGGATCACGCCGGTGGAGATGTTCGTCGCCTCGCTCGGCGCCTGCATCGGCTACTTCGCCGTCCGCTTCTGCCAGCGCCGCAACCTGCCGACGGCGGGACTGGCGGTGAAGGTGGCGTGGGATTATGCCGAGCAGCCCCACCGGGTCGGGTCGCTGACGGTCCAGGTTTCTCTCCCCCCCGGCTTTCCCGCGGAGATGCAGGAGCGGCTTCAGAAGGTCGTGGAGGGGTGCACCATCCATCAATCTCTCACCCACTCCCCGCCGATCGCCATCGCGCTCAAGGAGACGGGTTGATCCCAACCAATGAAGATGAGTAGAATCGAAAGACGGAGAACGGATTGGGCCGCTCTCCTGAACACACCCTAACTCGGAGGAGAAATATGATTCGGCAGACCTTGCTGATCGGATTGATGATTCTATTCTTGACGGCACAGGCGGGATGGGCCGCCGACGGGGCCAAACTCTACGCGGAGAAATGCGCCGCCTGCCACGGCGCGAAGGGGGAAGGGGGCCCGACCGGCCCGGCCCTCAAGGGAAATCCGTTCATCACCCGGGGGAAGCCGGTCGACATCAAGAAAGTCCTTCTGGAGGGACGGCAAGGCCCCGATAAAAAATATCCGAACATCCCGGTCGGGATGCCGAAGGGGTTGGTCTCCGACGCGGAAGCCGACGCCCTGGTGAAGCACATGCAGGGCGATTTGCAAAAGTAGACGGGATGAACCTTTGTGAAAGAGGCGGCGATGAAGCGGATCTTTCCGGTCCTGGTGTTGGTCATTTTCATCGGAGGGGCGGAGTCGGCGGGGGCGGTCGATGCGGCCCGATTGTATGCCGACAAATGCGCCCCTTGCCATGGCCCCGGCGGCCGGGGAGGTCCCTCCGCCCCGCCTCACAAGCGGAACGCGTTCATCACCGAGGGAAGCCCGGAGGAAATCAAGCAGGTGATCATGAATGGGCGCCAAGGCGCCGAAAAGAAGTATCCCGATTTCCCGCTCGCGATGCCGGGAGGACTGGTCACCGAAGCGCAGGCCGACGCCCTGGTTCCATATCTGAAGGGCCCCCTCCAGACCGGCAAAGGGGGCGTCCCGCGCGGCCGGTGCGGTCCGGGCGAGCACCGCGGTCCCCGCTGTGGCCGCGGGATGCGTTAGCGACAATCGTCCCGCTCCGCGGGATCAAACGGAAGGAGTAAGAAATGGCCGTCCATCCAAAGCAACGCTACATCCGCTGGTTTGATGAAATCGGCATCGGCGACGTCCCGCTCGTGGGGGGCAAGAACGCCTCGCTCGGCGAGATGGTCCGGGAGCTGTCGGCCCAGGGGGTAAAAGTTCCGAACGGCTTCGCCGTCACCGCCGAGGGCTACCGCCATTTTCTTCGCGAAGCGAAACTCGATCAGAAAATGGCGGAGATCCTCCGCGGCCTCGACACCCGCGATATCGGGAACCTCCGCCGCCGCGGCCTTCAGGTGCGACAGGCCATCCTCTCGGCGTCGCTTCCCGTCGACCTCGAAGCGGAAATCATCACGGCCTATGATGAATTAAGCAAGGAGGCCCCCCACCCGCTCGATGTCGCCGTTCGAAGCAGCGCGACCGCCGAAGACCTCCCCGACGCCAGCTTTGCCGGGCAGCAGGAGACCTATTTGAATGTGCAGGGACACGCGGCTTTATTGGACGCCTGCAAGCGCTGCTTCGCCTCCCTCTTCACCGACCGCGCCCTCTCCTACCGGGCCGACAAGGGATTCGACCACATGAAGATCGCCCTCTCGATCGGCGTTCAGCGGATGGTCCGCTCCGACCTTGCCGCCTCCGGCGTGATGTTCTCGATCGATACCGAAACCGGATTCAAAAACGCCGTCCTGATCAACGCCGCCTACGGCCTGGGAGAGAATGTCGTTCAAGGCTCGGTCAACCCCGACGAATACACCATCTTCAAGCCGACCCTCCTTCAGGGCTTCCGGCCGATCCTTCAGAAGCTCGTCGGGAACAAAGAGTTCAAGCTCGTCTACGACATCGGCGGCGGGAAGATGACGAAGAATGTCCCTGTCCCCCAGGAGGATCGGGTGAAATTTGCCCTCACCGACGACGAGATCCTCACCCTCGCCCGCTGGGCCTGCGTGATCGAAGATCACTACTCGGCCAAGGCCGGCCACTTCTCTCCGATGGACATGGAATGGGCGAAGGACGGCTTGACCGGCGCGCTCTTCATCGTCCAGGCTCGTCCGGAGACGGTGCAGTCGCAGCGGGACCGGAGCGTCATGGAGGTTTACCGGCTCAAGCAGCGGGGAAAGGTCCTCGTCACCGGCCGGAGCGTGGGGGAGAAGATCGCGACCGGCAAGGCGCACGTCATCAAGAATGTCGCGCAGCTGCATCAGTTCAACGCCGGCGAGATTCTGGTGACCGACAAGACCGACCCCGACTGGGAGCCGATCATGAAGAAGGCGGCGGCGATCATCACCAACCGGGGCGGGCGGACGGCCCACGCGGCGATCGTCAGCCGCGAGCTGGGACTCCCCGCCGTCGTGGGGGCGGAGCGGGCGACTGAGGCGTTGAA
>SCUR01000077.1 GCA_004297235.1 Candidatus Manganitrophaceae bacterium
CCCCGCGATCGATCCGCTCAGTCCCAAGAACATGGATCTTCCGGAGAGTCTCGCGCGCCAGATCCTCGCCTGGATCGGCCTTGAGCTCGACCGCCCGCTGATGACACAGGTCTCCCGCTTCGATCCGTGGAAAGACCCTCTCGGCGTGATCGCAGCCTATCGGCTTGTCCGGGAGGAGGTTCCGAATCTTCAGTTGGCCTTGGTCGGATCGATGGCCCTGGATGATCCGGAGGGGTGGGAGATCTACCGGCAGATTATGACCGAGGGCCGGAACGACCCGCTCATTCACGTTTTTACCAATCTCACCGGGGTCGGTAATATCGAGGTGAATGCCTTTCAGCGCCTCTCGGATGTGATCGTGCAGAAGTCGATCCGCGAAGGCTTCGGCCTGGTCATCTCGGAGGCGATGTGGAAGGAGACGCCGGTGGTCGCCGGCCGGGCGGGAGGCATTCCGCTCCAGATGGCCGACGGCGCCGGCGGCCTTTTGGTTGAAAGCGTGGAAGGGTGCGCCAAGGCGATCTTGCAGCTGCTCAGGGATTCCGGGCGGGCGGAGGCGCTGGCCCGTCAAGGGCAGGAGAGGGTGCGGGAGTATTTTCTCACCCCCCGGCTTCTGTTGAATCATCTCTCCCTGCTTCTCGATCTTTGGAAGGGGCGGACACGGCCGCAGGGGGCGGCGCTTCAACAAGATCCCGTATGTGGGATGGCGGTCGAACAACCCGCAAGCGAGATCGCAACGGCGCGCGGCCGATACGTCTTCTGCTCGGAGGAGTGTCGCAGGCGGTTTCAGACCGATCCGGCGCGTTATCTAGGCCAAGCCGCATAATGCCGAAGATCGGACGAGTACGACGAGTACAGAGAGGATCCATATGTTGCTCTGGCATCTCACCCCGGACACACCCCGATCTCCCCGGCATCCCAGCCGGGGAGAAAAGGTCCACCTTCAGATCGGGACCTACCCGATTGAGCCGGGCCAGTCTGTCTGGGTGAAATACCAAGTCGAGCGCGCCGATGATGTGCTCCGCCGGGAGCGGACCGAGGCGGCGTGGCTGTTCAATCAGGGGAACAACAGCTATTGGTCGGCGCAGCTCGGCCCCTTCGACGAGAGAGACCGTCTTACTTATCAGATCGTGGGAAGTGTCTCCGGAGAAGAGATCAAAGGGGCGACTTTTGAACTGGCCGTCGGGCCGAAGCTCTATCTCGCCCTTTTATGGCATCAACATCAGCCGGTCTATAAGGACCGCTCGGGGAAGCGCAAAAAGGGGACCTATCGCTTCCCCTGGGTTCGGCTCCATGCGATCCGGGACTACTACGCGATGGCGGCGCTGGTGGCGGAGCATCCCGAGGTTCATCTGACGATCAACCTGACCCCCTCGCTCCTCTGGCAGATCGAAGATTATGTGGCGCGAGGGGCGACCGATCGGGCGCTCGATTTTACGCTGAAACCATCACATCGTCTCACTGAGGCGGAGAAAACCGACATTCTCGAACAGTTCTTCGAGGCGCACTGGCACCGTCAAATTTATCCCTATCCGAGATACAACGCGCTTTTTCAGCAGCGGGTTCGCGGGAAGTCGTTTTCAAATCAGGATCTCGACGACCTGAAGATGTGGTTTCACCTCGCCTGGTTTGCCCCGGAGTTTCAAAAAGGGGAGGTGAAGATGCCGGACGGCGCGACCGCTTCGGTCAGGCGCTTCCTTGAGAAAGGGAGCGGCTTTGCCCCCGCCGAAATCGAGCAGATGGTCGAAGAACAATATAAAATCATGCGGAACATCATCCCGATCCATCGGATCCTCCAGGAGCGGGGGCAAATCGAGGTTTCCACGACCCCGTTTTACCACCCGATCCTTCCGCTCCTCTACGATACCGATCAGGCGACGATCGACCGGGAGGGAAGCGAGCGGCCCCCGCGATTCTCCTACCCTGAAGATGCGCAAGAGCAGGTCCGGCGGGCCGTTGCGTTCTATCGGGAGCGGTTCGGTCGTTCTCCCCGCGGGATGTGGCCCGCGGAGGGGGCCGTCAGTTCGGCCGTGATCTCATTTTTTCAACAAGCCGGGCTGTCATGGATCGCCTCGGACCAGGGAGTGTTGGAGCGGTCGGGCCGATGGGGGTACCGGGTCGACGATCCGAACGTCCTCTGTCAGCCTTACCGGGTGGGGGAGCAAGGGCGACCGATCGCCCTCTTCTTCAGAGAGCCGGGGCTATCGGGTCAGATCGGATTTCATTATCACGACGCTCCCGATCCTGAAGAGGCGGCCGCCGATTTCATCCGAGGCATTAAGGCGCGTTTTGCCCATCGTGTCGATGATCCCCAAAACCGGGTTCTCTCCGTCATTCTCGACGGAGAGAACGCCTGGAGCGCTTACCCAGAGGCGGCGCGCCCCTTTTTGCATGCCCTCTACCGCCGTCTCGGGAGCGACCCGGAGATCCGGACCGTAACCTTCTCCGAATATCTTCAAGGAAATTCAGGAAGACAGATACCGCCTCATCCCGTTCCATCGCTGACGCAAGTCTATGATCTCTTCTGCGGAAGCTGGATCGACGAAATCGGGTCCCGCTCCGGGGTCGATCTGGGGACCTGGATCGGCGAGCCGGAGGAAAACCGCGCCTGGGCGCTGCTTGGCGAGGCGCGGCGCGAGTTGACCCGGAGCCGCGCGACCCCCGCCAGCCACCCAGCGGCCTTTGACGCGCTCTACGCGGCTGAAGGGAGCGACTGGTTCTGGTGGTACGGCGACGATCAGGGCTCGGAGCGGGATGAAGCCTTTGACGATCTCTTCAGAATTCATCTGAAGGGGATCTATCGCGGATTGGGGAAAACGGTCCCCCGCGTCTTTTCCCGTCACATCGTCCCGCACACGGTTGTCTGGTCGTTCGAGCGTCCCGCGCCGGTCATCCAGCCGTCGGACCGGCTGGCGATTCAGACCCATTGCCGGGGAGTGATTACCTGGAGAATCGACGGAGAAGGGCCCCTTCAGGAGCGGGAAGTAAAACAGATCGGAGGGGTGATGGCCGGCATCCGGCGTTATCGCACGACTTTGGGTCCCTTTCCCTCGACGGCCCGCGCGGTGAACTTTATCTTCCGTTGCACGGAGCCCGACTGCCAGGGGGAGCAGATCTGCTGCAAAGGGCCGCCGCAAATGGTTCGGATCGAAGCGCCGTGAATCCGCTCCAACCCGCCTCATTGAGGCAGGGATTGTGTTGGAATGATCGTATTTGAAGATGCACCGTTCCTCATTCACAAAGCGCACTGAACGAACAGGAGAATCCATGACAGACGGGGAAGAGAAAAGGTTGGTTTTTCTGGAGGCGGAGCCATGGGAGCGGGAGTTTCTCGCCAAGCGCGCTCCGCCGGGGTGGCGGCCCCGATTCTATCCCGATGAGGCCGACCGTATGCCGCTGGAGACGATTCAGGATGTCGAGATTCTGTCGGTCTTCATCTACTCCGATCTGGACGCGGCGCTCCTGGAAAAGCTGCCGCGCCTCCGGATGATCGCCACCCGATCGACCGGGGTCGATCACATCGATACGGCGTACTGCCGGGAGCGGGGAATCGTGGTGAGCAATGTTCCGACATACGGCGCCAATACCGTGGCTGAATACACCTTCGCGCTCCTCCTCTCCCTCTCGCGCAAGGTGATCCAGGCCTATCAGCGGACGGCTCGGGAGGATTTCTCGTTGGCGGGCTTGAGGGGATTTGACCTGATGGGGAAGTCCTTGGGGGTGATCGGGATGAAAGTCATAGGCCGCCACCCGCATCTGAAATCCCTTCGCGATCCGAATGACATGACGGCCGATCTGTCCCGTCCCGATCACCCCCAAGGACTTCCCCATCAGGTCAAATCCCCTCAAGCCCGCCAACGAGAAATCCTCCCGAGCCGTCCGCTGATAGGCCTGGATCACCTTGCGCGAGAGGGAGAGGAGG
>SCUR01000078.1 GCA_004297235.1 Candidatus Manganitrophaceae bacterium
GATGCCGATGCCGAAGGTGTATATGATCGACAATCCGACCCCGAACGCCTTTGCGACCGGCCGGAATCCCAACCATGCCGCCGTCGCGGTGACCTCCGGGATCATGCGGATTCTGAACCGGGAAGAGTTGACCGGCGTCTTGGCCCACGAGCTCTCCCACGTCCGCCATCGCGACATTCTGATTTCGACTGTCGCGGCGACGGTCGCCGGCGCCATCTCGATGCTCGCCAACATGGCGCAGTGGGCGTTGATCTTCGGCGGCTTCGGCGGACGCTCGGACGACCGTGAAGGAGGGATGAGCGGACTCGGTGCGATCGTGATGATTATTCTGGCGCCGATCGCGGCGATGTTGATTCAAATGGCGGTCTCTCGTTCGAGAGAGTTCGAAGCCGATGCCGGCGGAGCCAAGCTCTGCGGCAATCCGCTCTGGTTGGCCGACGCCTTGCGGAAGCTGCACGTCGGGGTCCAGCGGGTGCCGATGGATGCCAATCCGGCGACCGCGCATCTTTTCATCGTCAGTCCGTTGCGAGGGGGCGGCGTGATGTCGCTCTTCTCGACCCATCCTCCGATGGAGGAGCGGATTGCTCGGCTGGAGGCGATGGTCTACGGCCGCAGATAAGGGCAAGTCGAGCTCGAAACAAAGACTCATTCGTTCCACGAAGCAGCCCCCGGCCGCCCGGTCGGGGGCTTTGTTTCTTTTGGGCGAATCGGAGTCGAGCCGAGAGGACCTCAGCGTTCTGATCGACCGCTACCTGACCGTGAATCCGATGGAGCGGCGCGATCGGGCCCTTCTCACCGAGCTGGTCTACGGTATCTTCCGCCAGCGCGGCTACCTTGACTGGCTCATCGATCACTTCTCCAAAGTAAACCTCCATCCGCCGATTCGAAACATTCTCCGTTTGGGACTCTATCAACTTCTCTTCCTCGACAAGATTCCCCCCTCTGCGGCGGTGAACACGTCGGTTGAACTGGCAAAGGAGGCGGATGGAATGGCCGCTTCCCGACTGGTGAACGGTCTTCTTCGAAATATTCTTCGTCAGCGAGAGATTCTCCCGGCCCCCGATCCGAAGGGGGATCCGGTCGCTTTCATCTCGGTTTCCACCTCCCATCCGGAATGGATGGTCCGGCGATGGCTGGCCCGCTGGGGCAAAGAGAAGACGCTGCAACTCTGCCGGTTCAATAACGAGATTCCACCGACCACGCTTCGAACCAATACCTTAAAGATCAAAAGAGAAGATTTAGAACGCCGGTTGAAAGAGGAAGGGGCGGCGGTCACCCTCTCACCTCTCTCCTCCGCGGCGCTGTTTGTCCGGGGTGTCCCCGTCTCTTCCCTTCCTTCTTATCGGGAGGGGCTCTTTTACGTTCAGGACGAAGGGGCGCAGCTAATTTCCGATCTGGTCGATCCGCGTCCGGGGGAAAGAATCCTCGATCTTTGCGCCGCGCCGGGAGGGAAGACGACCCATCTCGCCGAATTGGCAGGGGGGGGCGCACAGATTACGGCGACCGATCTGAATGTGGACCGGCTTGATCTGATTCGAGAGAATATTACACGCTTACGGACACCGGGTGTCGAGGTCAGCGCCCTGGCGGAAGCGACGCCGGCCGACCGCCGTTATGATCGGATCCTCATCGATGCGCCTTGTTCCGCCCTTGGAATTTTGCGGCGGATTCCCGAGGGAAAGTGGCGAAAGAAATCGTCGATTATTGCCGACTACGCG
>SCUR01000079.1 GCA_004297235.1 Candidatus Manganitrophaceae bacterium
GCGCGCGCTTCACCTCCTTCTTTCACCCAGACTGTTTTGATGTTGACGAATTCCCGGATTCCAAATTCGCTCAGCTCCCTTCCATAGCCCGACTGCTTCACCCCGCCGAACGGAAGACGCGGGTCCGAGGCGACCATCGCATTGACAAAAACCATCCCCGCCTCCAGCTCGTTGATGAAGCGGGCCCGCTCGGCGGCATCGTTCGTCCAGACGCTGCTGCCGAGACCGAAAATCGTGTCGTTCGCCACGCGGATCGCCTCGTCCACATTCGCCACCCGGAAAATGGAAGCGACCGGTCCAAAGAGCTCTTCGTGATAGGCGGGCGATCCTCTCGGAATATCGGTCAGAACGGTCGGGGCGTAATAAAATCCGGGGCGATCAAGGCGCCGGCCCCCGGTGAGAAGCCTCGCCCCCCTTGCCGTGGTCGCTCTTACTTGTTCCTCTAGTTTTACGATTTGATTGGCGGTGGCCAGGGGCCCGAGATCGGTTTTCTCATCCATCGGCTCTCCGATCTGAAGTCGCTCCATCGCCTCGGTGAAACGGCGTTCAAAGGTCTCGGCGATCGGTTCCGCCACGATGAACCGTTTGGCCGCGATGCACGATTGCCCGTTATTGATCGTCCGCGCTTGGACCGCCGTCTTGATCGCATCGTCCAGATGAGCGCTCGGCATGATGATGAAGGGGTCGCTTCCCCCCAGCTCGAGGACGCTCTTCTTGATCCGCTGGCCCGCCTCGCTTCCGATCGCCCGCCCGGCCCCGACGCTCCCGGTGAGGGTCGCGGCGCGAACGGCGGGATCGTCGATCACACGGGAGACCTGATCGGAGCCGATCAGGAGCGTTTGAAAGACCCCCTCCGGAAATCCGGCGCGCTTGAAAATCTCCTCAATCGCGAGGGCGCACTGGGGAACGTTCGAGGCATGCTTCAACAGGGTGACGTTCCCGGCCATCAAGGCCGGCGCGGCAAAGCGGAAGACCTGCCAGAACGGAAAGTTCCAGGGCATGACGGCCAGAATGGGGCCGAGCGGCTGGAATCGAATGTAGCTCCAGGTGGCGTCGGTCTTCACTTCGATGTCGGCCAGGAAACGCTCGCCGTTCTCGACATAATAACGACAAGCCCGCGCGCATTTGACCGCCTCGGCCTCCGCGGCCTTGAACGGTTTTCCCATTTCCAGGGTCATCAGACGTCCGAATTTCTCCCGTTCCGTTTCTAAAATATGGGCCGCTTGAAACAACCATGAGGCCCGATCGGAGGGGGGAACCCGCCGGTAGGATTGGAACGTTTTCTCCGCGCGCTGAATTTTCTCCCCGATCTGACGATCGGTCAAAGGGGGGAATGTTTTGATCGTTTCCCCGGTGGCAGGGTTGACGGTTGCGATCGCCATGGATGAGAGCCTCCTCAATGCTTCGGACCGATGAAAGGGATTCTAAGATGAAGCGGGAAGGGTTTTCTTTTTTATTCTATCCGGGGAAGGGAAGCCAAACAATGCTCTGAAAGGGTGATGGCCACCTGGGTGATCGGCGGAGGCGAATGCCGTTCGCGGGGAAAGAAAAGAGGAAGGATTCACAAAAAAAAGCTTTTTATATTCAGTAAACAACCCCCCTTTTGTGGGGTTGTTCTCCTGCGATGCAGCGACGATAATGAAGCTATCACGAGGCATATTCCACATTATCCGGGAGAGGGCGATGAAACGGAGGGGCCAACAAGGGATCTTAGCGCTTGTATCGATTCTATTTGCGATCGGCATTACCTCCGCTGCGACGGAGATGTTATCGGGGGCGGCGGTTCAAGCCGATCCGGAGAGTGTCAAAACGATTATAGCCGCCTTTGACCGGGCGGAGGAGGCGCTGCATACTGAAAATCTTCCGGCAATGATGGCCGTCTATTCCAAGGGCTATCAGAACCGGGGCCTTCGGAAGGAAGAGACTTCCCGGATTTGGCAGGATCTCTTCACGCGATACGACCGTCTTTCTTCGCGGCATGTCTTTTCAAAAATCGTGGTCGACCGGGAAAAGAAAACCGCGCATGTCACCTGCACCGGCGCCCTTTTCGGAACCTCGGTCTTCAACAAGGAGAGGCCGGAGCCGGTCCGAATCGACTTTTGGTTTGAAGCGGTCCATCACCTGGTCTTCGAAGAGGGTGCTTGGAAGATCGTCGGCCACGACCCGGGCGCGGGGGAAGAAGGTCCGCTCGGATCGGCCCTCCATCTGTTGTTTTAGCGGAGAGGCGAGGTGACTCAGTTTTCTTTTGAGCGGATGCGCGGCGGGGGGCGTGTCGTCGAGGGAACCGATGGGGCCAGAGAAGGCAGGATGACGGAAAATGATCCGACAAAAGAGGAGCTCCTCAGAGAAGTTGAACGGCTTCGAACGCGTTTAACGGAGTTGGAGCGGGTTGGAGCGGGGCGCAGCCGAGAAGAAGAGGAAAGAAAGATCCTCTCCGGCGTGGTCGAGCAGACCGACGACTCTGTGGTCATTACCAACCGCGCGGGGGTGATCGAATATGTCAATTCGGCCTTCGAGAGGCGGACCGGTTTCAGCCGGGAGGAAGCGCTCGGCCGGAATCCGCGGATCGTGAAGTCGGGAAAACAAGAAGCGGGCTTCTATGAGCAGCTCTGGAAAACAATCAGTGCGGGCGAGGTGTTCCGAGGCGTCCTGATCAATCAAAGGAAAGACGGCTCGCTTTATTACGAAGAGAAAACGATCACGCCGCTCAAAAATGAAGCCGGCGTCATTACCCACTATGTTTCGACCGGAAAAGACATTACGTCGCGGATGGAAGCGGAGGAGGAGCGGAAACGGCTCGTCGAGATCTTGGAAGCGACCACCGATCTGGTCGCCATTGCCGACGTCGACGGGAAAATGGTCTACATCAACGGGGCCGGGCGGAAGATCTTCGGCATCGGACCGGGGGACGACTTCGCGAAGAGGAACCTGCGGGAGGTCACCCCGGAATGGGCGAGGGTGCTTATCTGGGGAGAGGGAATTCCGTCGGCGATCCGTAACGGCTCATGGAGTGGGGAGACGGCGTTTATCGATTCTCTCGGACAAGAGCTCCCCGTTTCGCAGGTGATCCTGGCCCATCGATCTCAGACGGGAGAGGTCGCGTTTCTCTCGACCATCGCTCGGGATATCAGCTATCGCAAAGCCCAATTGGCCGGTCTGGAATATCTGGCGATGCACGACCCGTTGACCGATCTGCCCAACCGGACCCTTTTTTTCGATCGCCTCAATTACACCCTCCTGGCAGCGCAGCGCGTCAAAGAATCGTTCGGATTGCTCATCGTCGATGTCGACCGGTTCAAGGAGATCAACGACGCCTTGGGCCATCACATCGGAGATATGATCCTTCAAGAGGTCGGTTTGCGGCTGCGGGAAGCGCTCAGGGAGTCGGACACCGTCGCGCGGATCGGGGGGGATGAGTTCGCCATCATCCTGCCCGGTGTCAAACTCGAAGGGGTGCTCTCCGCCGTCCGAAAGATTTTGAAGAAATTTGAATCCCCCTTCAATCCTGAAAAGCATTCGCTTGCCGTCTCTGCGAGCGTCGGAATCGCTCTTTTTCCGGAGCAGGGTCAGCAACCGGAACGCCTCATGCGGTTCGCCGATCAGGCGATGTATCAAGCAAAAAAAGCCCGCAGCGGCTATCACGTCTATCAGCCGGGAAAAGAACCCTAATGATTGAGAGCGATTCTATTCGCCGCGTTCCCTCTTTGAGAGATGCGAGGAGCGCTTTGAGGGGGAGCGTGTTCTAGATATTGGACCGCTTCGCCCATCCGCGCCGGGCCGCGGCAATCCGGTCTCATCTTCTCAATTAAAGGGTCGTCTTGTTTTAAAGGGTCGTCTGTTTCCCCGAAAAGCTCAAGCAAAACTTCAAGATTTGAGGAGCGTTCCGGATCTTTCCGGGTCCGACGGGAGGGCTACAAACACCCCTTTCGTGGGGTTGCTCGCCGATCCGATTTGAATCAGTATGTAAAAGGGAGCCACAAACAAGAAAAAGGATTCAAACCGAGATCCGAAGAAAGGCTCGATTTGATGGAAAATAAGCAACAGACCTTTTCATTCTGGTATCTCATCGTCACCCTGGTCATTCTGCTGGCGACGGAGCATTTTCTGTTCGCCCCGCACGCTGAAAACCTTTCCTACAGCGAGTTTAAGGTTCTCCTGAAGGCGGGAAAGATCTCCGATCTGACCCTGGGGGAGCGTGAAATTTCCGGACAGCTTCAGACCACCGGCCTGGAAGGGCTCCTTTCGGAAGAGAAGGTCCAAGCGCTGGAGAAGCTGAAAGGGGAGGCGCACCGCTTTCTCACAACCCGGGTCGAAGACCCCGCTTTGGTCGAAGAATTGGAGCGCGCCCAGGTCCGTTACGCCGGAAAAAATGAGACCCCTTGGGTGACGACCCTCCTTTCATGGATTCTTCCGGCGCTGATCTTCTTCGGCCTCTGGACTTTTTTCATCAAGCGGATGGGAACGGCGAGCGGGGTGATGGAGATCGGTAAAAGCAAGGCGAAGGTCTACATGGAGAAGGAGACGAAGGTGACCTTCGAAGATGTCGCCGGGATCGACGAAGCGAAAGGGGAGCTGATGGAGGTGGTCGAATTTCTCAGAAATCCCGAGAAGTATCGCCGGCTCGGGGGAAAGATCCCGAAAGGGGTTTTGATTGTCGGCGCCCCCGGCACCGGGAAGACGTTGCTGGCCAAAGCGGTCGCCGGCGAGGCGAAGGTTCCCTTTTTTACCATCAGCGGGTCGGAGTTCGTCGAGATGTTCGTGGGAGTGGGCGCCGCTCGGGTGCGCGATCTTTTCGCCCAGGCGCAGGAGAAGGCCCCCTGCATCATCTTCATCGACGAGCTCGACGCCTTGGGCAAAGCGCGCGGGATCAGCCCGATGATCAGCCATGAAGAGCGGGAGCAGACCCTCAATCAGCTTTTGGTGGAAATGGACGGATTCGACACGGCGAAAGGGGTGATCATCATGGCGGCGACGAACCGGCCGGAGATTTTGGATCCGGCGCTGCTGCGCCCGGGGCGGTTCGACCGCCATGTCGCGCTCGATCGGCCCGATCTCAACGGCCGGGAGAAGATCCTTCAGGTGCACGCCAAGCAGATCACGCTCGCGCCGCAAGTCGATCTGCGCGCGATCGCCGCGAAAGTCCCCGGGTTCGTCGGGGCCGATCTGGCGAATCTGACCAATGAGGCGGCCCTCCTGGCGGCGAGGAAGGGAAAAGAATCGGTCGAAATGTCCGACTTCGACGAAGCGATCGAGCGGATCGTCGCCGGACTGGAGAAAAAAAATCGGGTGATGAATCCGAAGGAGAAGGAGACGGTCGCCTATCATGAGGCCGGTCATGCCTTGGCGGCCGAATTCCGTCCCTATGCCGATCGGGTCTCGAAGATCTCGATCATCCCCCGCGGGATCGCCGCCCTCGGCTACACCCAGCAGCAGCCGACGGAAGATCGGTATCTCCTCAAAAAAGCCGAGCTGCTCGACCGGCTCGATGTTCTGCTGGGGGGACGCGTGGCGGAGGAGATCCGTTTCGGAGATGTTTCGACCGGCGCGCAAGATGACCTGCAGAGGGCGACCGATCTGGCCCGCCACATGGTGACCCGGTTCGGGATGAGCGAGCGTCTCGGCCTCGCCGCCTTCGAGAGATCGAATGAGGGCGCGTTCCTCTATCAGCCGGCCGCTTCGGAGGGGAGGGAGTACAGCGAGCGGACCGCTCAGGCGATCGACGAAGAGATCGCCCGGTTTTTGGAGGAGGCCCACATGCGGGTGAAGGAGACCCTGACGGCCCAGCGCGGGACGCTTGAAGCGCTGGCGGCGCTCCTTCTCGAAAAGGAGGTCATCGATCGACCGGCGCTGGAGCAGGCGCTGAAGATCGGGGCCGGGGAAAAAGAAAGCGCGGAAGCCAAGGTGGCCTAGCGCAGGAGGTCCAGATGCCGCTCTATGAATACAAATGTTACAACTGCGAGAAGATCTTCATCGTGGCCATGACCCTTTCGGAAAGACAACGGGGCGCGACGGTCCAATGTCCCGGTTGCGACAGCAAAGATGTGAGGCAATTGATCAGTCCGTTTATCGCAAAGACCGCCAGCAAGACGGCATAAAGGGGGCGCCGGTGATTCATTCTCAAGAAATTCAGATGAACCGAAACGTCGTTGTCGAAAGGAGGAGATCATGTTGATCCGTGATTTCTGTACGAAGAACGTCGTAACCGCTTCGGAGGAGGAGACCCTCTTCGATGCGGCAAAAAAAATGTGGGAAGGCGATGTCGGCACGGTCGTCATCATCGATGAAGAGCGGGTCCCGATAGGGATCATCACCGACCGGGATGTGGCGATGAAAGGGGTCGCCCTCGACGATCCGACCTGGGCCCCCCTCAAAGAGACGATGGCCCACGACATTATCGTATTGCATCAAGACCGGGATCTTTCCGAAGCGATCCAAATCATGTCGGAGCAGGGGATTCGAAGAATCCCGATCGTCGACGACGACGGGAAGCTGGCCGGCATCCTCTCTCTCGATGACGTCATGATGGTCTTCGGACAGGGACTCTCGCAACTCGCCGGCACCGTCGCTTACGGCCTCTGCGCCCCCCCCGGGAAGAAAACCGGGGCGGGAAAGAGGTGAAGCGCGGCGGAGGGCTTCGGATGAAAGAATCGATCAACGGGAGGGGACGATGAATCTTCCACTGCAAATGAATGTCAGGAACATGTCGCTTTCGGAAGGGGCCAAAGAGGAGATCCGGGAAAAAGCATCCCGTCTTGAACGCTACTACGATCAGATCGTGAAATGCCGGGTGACCGTCGACGCCCCGCATCGGCATCAGCGAAAGGGCCATCTGTTCGAGGTTCGGATCGATCTCACCGTGCCGGGGACGGAGCTGGCGGTGAGACGGTCTTCCAATGAAGATCTCTATGTTGCAATTCGGGACGCTTTTGACGCGGCGCGCCGCCGGTTGGAAGACTTTTCTCGGCGACAGCGGGGTGAAACCAAGACGCACGAGCCGGCTCCTCACGGACGGGTGATCAAACTCTATCCGGAGGAGGACTACGGATTTTTAGAGACGTCCGATGGGCGCGAAGTCTATTTCCACCGGAACAGCGTCCTCAACGGGGCCTTTGAGCTGCTCGATGTCGGCGCGGAGGTCCGTTTCGTCGAAGAACAGGGATATCAGGGACCTCAAGCCAGCACCGTGGCCCTGAACGGGAAGCGTTTCGCCTGACAAACGATCTTTTCTTGACACAAGGAGGAGGAGCCATGAAAGCGAAATCAAAAGGAATCGGCGTCCGGGAACCTCGAAGGGACCGGATCACTCATTGGCTCGGGTTGTTGAAAGAACATACGCACGATACCTACAAGCTCCGCGGCAAGCTACCGGAGCCGACCGCCTGTCCCGACTGCGGGGCGATCTACCGAAAGGGCCGGTGGACGTGGGGGGTGCGTCCTCCCGGCGCCCATGAAGAAACCTGCCCCGCCTGCCATCGTATCCGGGACAATTACCCGGCCGGGATGCTTCATCTGAGCGGACCCTATTTCGACGCCCACAAGGAAGAGGTGCTCGGCCTGGTCCGGCGCCAGGAGGCGGAGGCGAAGCGGGAGCACCCGCTCTGCCGGATCATCGCCATCAACGAAGATGAATACGGGGCCGTGGTGACGACGACCGACACCCATCTCCCCCGGCGGATCGGCGAGGCGCTCTGGCATTCTTATCACGGGGAGCTCGATCTGCACTACGGGCAAGATCCGCGGCTGATCCGAATGACCTGGAAAGGGTAGATCAGAAGAGAGGAGGCGGGAGTCAGAATTCAGAAGAAATAAAGATCTTCTCTTATCCTTTATTCTGACTTTCTGCCTCCTGACTTCCTCATTCTGTTTTTCCCTCACTCCCTTGCGATCTCCGCGGCAACCAGATCGATCGACGGCTCCCCGGCGCGGCGGACGATCTCCGCTTTGACGAGATCGCGCAGACGGACGATCTCTCTCCAATCGGATCCTTTCGCGGAGATCGGTTTGCCGAGGATGACCTGAATCGGTCCGCGCCGGGGGAGCCGCCGCCCCGGCCAGAGGACCTCGCGCGTCCCCCGAATGGCGACCGGACAGACCGGCCGGCCGGTTTCCACGGCCACTTTGAATGCGCCGAGCCGGAAGGGCCGGATGCCTCGAATCCGGGAGAAGGTTCCCTCCGGAAATATCAAGACCGAATGACCCTGCTGGAGCGCCTCCTCAATCCGTTGCGTGCCGGTGAGACTCTCGGCGAAGTCGAGCCGGTCGACCGTCAGATGCCCCACCTTCCGGATGAAGGTCCGGATGATCGGCGCTTGCGCCAACTCCCGCTTGGCGACAAAAAGAAATCCGGGCGGAAGCGCCGCCATCAAAACGATCGCATCGAGATAGCCCGAGTGGTTCGCGACGAGAATCGCAGGACCGGCCTGGGCCAAATGCGGAGCTCCTTCGACCGTCAGCCGACAGCCGAACAGGGAGAGAATGAGCCGCGACCACCGGTGGGAGAGCCGCGCCGGCATTCTTCCCGCCGGCAGAAGGAGCATCGCCGTCCAAACCGGAGGGAGGGTCAAAAGAACGATGAGCCCGACATAGCCGGTATAAACCAACCGGCCGGCGGTGGAGAGCCTTTGCTTCAGCCGTCCACCCAGACCGGCCAGCCATAAGCCGGCAATCTGAAAAAACGGCGGCCGTCGCGGCGGGCCCATCTCTCCCTTCACGTAGGCGTCCTTCAGCGCGGCGCGCCGGAGTTTTCCGCTGGAGGTCTTCGGAATGGTGTCGCTGGGGACCAATGAGACGATATCGGGCCGGATGTCGGTGGCCGCCGCGACGTTCTCCGTTACCGCCGCCGCCAACCGGCGCCGCGCTTCCTCTCCCTCCGTTCTCGTCTCGGCCACGACCACCAGCTTCTCCGTCCCGATCTCCGGATCGGTGATGCCGAAGGCGGCGACCCTTCCCCTTCGGATGCCGGGGATCTCTCCGACGATCCCTTCCACCTCTTGGGGATAGAGGTTCCGCCCCGCCTTGATGATGATATCCTTGCGCCGCCCGGTGACGAAGAATTCTCCCTCCGCCCGATAAGCGAAATCGCCGGAGTCGCACCAGCCGTCTTGAAAGGTCGCCTCCGTCGCCTCGGGATCGCGGTAATATCCCCTCATTGTCGAAGGTCCGCGGAATTGGAGCGATCCCTCGATGCGATCTCCCAACGCGCGCCCCGATTCATCCGCGACGCGCACTTCATGGCCCGGAAGGGGGGCGCCGCAGGAGACGAATCGAAGCGGAGAGGGCTCGGCAGGGGCCGCCGGCGCCGCCTTCCGGGTCCGCTCGAACGTCTCGCGGGAGATCGTGTCGATCCGGGGAGGGCGGCCGGGGGGAGGGAAGGTCAAAGCGACCGACGACTCGGCCAATCCGTAGACGGGGAAAAAGGTCTCTTGTCGAAAACCGTAGGGGGCGAATTTCTTCGTAAATCGGTCGAGGGTCTCCGGGCGGACCGGCTCGGCCCCGTTGAAGGCGATCCGCCAGGAGCTTAAATCGAGCCCTTCAATCGCGCGCTCGTCGATCTTGCGGACGCAGAGCTCATACGCAAAGTTCGGCGCGGCGGAGTGGGTCCCCCGATGATAGTGGATGGCCCAGAGCCACCGCTCCGGGCGGGTCAAAAAGGCGAGCGGCGAGAGAATGGTGATCGGGATACCGTAATAAAGCGCGCCGAGCCAGGAGCCGATCAGCCCCATGTCGTGGTAGAGCGGGAGCCAGCTGACGCATGCGTCGCCCGGTCCGATCTGAGCCGCCTGTCCGATGGCGCGGATATTGGCGAGAACATTTTCGTGTGCGAGCAACACCCCCTTGGGAAGACCGGTGCTTCCGGAGGTGAACTGGATCAACGCCGGATCTTCCCCGCGCAGGTCGACCTTCGGCCGCTCTGATCCCGATCGGCTCAATGCCTCGAAGGTTGTTACTTCGGCCGGCCCGGGGACGAGCGGCTGCAGCAGCCGCGCCAATCCCTCCACCCGGCCGGAGGCGATCAGGAAGCGAGCTTCGGCTTTTTGCAGAATGGCGATCTGCCGCCGGGCATACTCCTCGATTTGGTCCATCCGAACGGGGGGATAGAGCGGAACGGGGATCCCGCCGGCAAAGAGAATTCCGAAGAAGGTGAAGAAGAAATCGGAGCCGGTGGGAAGCATCATCGCCGCCGTCTCGTTGCGCCGGAGCCCCTTCTCCAGCAGCCCGTGCGCCACCGCGCCGGCGGCCTCGACGAGCTGACCGTACGTGATCTTGCGTTCGACCCCGTCTTCCTCCGGAAGGTAGAGATGCGGACGATCGGCCTCCCTCTCCGCCCGGTTCAGAAGCACTTCTAATAAGGTGGCGGCGGAGGCGGGGGGCGGGGTGGCCGCGCCGATCGTCGGGAGCCGTTCCGCCGAGAAAAGACGCCCGGGGGCTTCGGATCGAACGACGGCGAGCGCCAGATCGCGCGGGGTTCTCGCCTCGCTGACCGATTCCTCCCGGATTCGGACGGAGAAGGCTTTCTCGATCCGGAGGACCAATTCGACCCGCTCCAAACTCCCCAATCCGAGATCCCGGTCGAGCGTGGCGTCCAACGAAGCCGAATGGGCGGCGCGCTCCATCCCCAGCTCGGCGATGAACTCGTGAAGAATCGCAAGGACTTTCTGTTCGACGGTTTCACGCGGGTCGGGGAGACGCTCGGTGGCCATGGAGGACTCCTGGGCGGTTAAGGGGAACGAGTCCCATCTATGATGATTCATTGGATCAAAAAGGACAATACTCCGAAAGGAGTATTCAAAGGGGAGATTACGCGAGCAGTTTTACGGCGATTCCCTCATTCCTCAAAACGCGACGAATCGTCCGGAACATCTCTTCGGCATGCGGGTGTCGCTAGGTGTGGAGATCGTCTTCGCATCGATCGGGATTTCCATTCCTTCGATCGAGAGGACCGACCGTTTCAGGATGATCCGAAGCATATACCCGGCGATAATTTCCGAGGAGATTTCATTTCCGATGGAGCGTCGCCCCCCCTTCCTCCTGACTGCTTCATTTTGTTTGACACTCGAACCGGTTCTTTGGCAGAATGGGAACCATGGCGCATCTGAAAGATCAAGTCGCAATCGTTACCGGAGGAAGCAGCGGGATCGGGTTCGCCGTTGCGCGGATGGCGCTCGCCGAAGGGATGCGGGTGGTCATTTCGGCGCGGGACAAGGAGAAGCTCTCCCGCGCTCTCTCGGAGCTGGAAAAAGAGGCGCCGGGAAAGGACCGAGTCATTGCGATTCCGACCGATGTCTCGATCGCCTCTCAGGTCGACGCGATGGTCGGAGAGACGATCTCTAAATGGAACCGGATCGATCTGCTGGTCAACAACGCCGGGGTCGCGCAATGGTCCTCTATCGAAGAGACCCGCGAGGCCGATTGGGATCGCATTCAGGCGATCAATCTCAAGGGAGCCTTCCTTTGCACCAAAGCCGTCCTGCCGGCGATGAAGCGGCAGCGCTCCGGGTACATTGTCAATATCTCCTCGTTGGCCGGGAAAGAGGGGATGGCGGGCGTCGCCGCCTATTCGGCCTCGAAGTTCGGGTTGGTGGGGCTGACCGAGAGCACCCTTGCCGAGGCGGTGGAACACCGGATTCGGGCGACGGTGATCTGCCCCGCCTATGTCGCCACCCCCTTGGTGGCCGGCCATCCGACGCCGACGGAGGAGATGATTCCGCCGGAGGACATCGGCAAAATCATCTTCGACCTGCTCCACCTCTCCCCGGTCACCGTCATCAAAGAGATCGTCGTCCATCGCCGCGGCGCAATCGATTAAATGGCTAAAGTCTACCATCTCGATCTTTCCCGAAGCATGTTGAAGGGGGCGACGCTGGCGCTCCTGCCGGGAGATCCGTTTCGCGTCCCCAAGATCGCCGCAGAGATCGAACGGCGGGGAGGAAAGAAAGCGGAGGAGCTGGCCTGGAAGCGGGAGTATCGAAGCTTCTTGGGAACGCTGGCCGGGGAGAAGGTTCTGGTCACCTCCACCGGAATCGGCGGTCCGTCGACCTCCATCGCCGTTGAAGAGCTGGCTAAGCTGGGAGTTCGAACGTTTCTCCGGGTCGGGACGACCGGCGCCATCCAGCCCGGAATGCAGATCGGCGATCTTGTCGTCACCACCGCCTCGGTCCGGTTCGACGGCGCCTCCACGCACTATGCGCCGATCGAGTACCCTGCGGTTACCCACCCGAAGGTGCTCATCGCTTTGATCGAGGCGGCCCGCCTGCATGAGCGGGAGGGGATTCGCACCCATGTCGGGATCACCGCCTCTTCCGACACCTTCTATGCCGGGGAGGAGCGGACCGACGGCTTCTCCCGTTATCTTCTTCCCCGGATGCGGGGGCGGACCGAGGAGATGCGGCGCTTGAACGTTCTGAACTTCGAGATGGAGTCGGCGACCCTCCTCACGATGTGCGCCGCGCTCGGCCTGAAGGCGGGGATGATCACCGGCGTGGTGAATAAAAGAACAAAGAAAGAAGAAAAGATCACCCCGGAGAAGCTGCGGGCCGGCGAGGAAAATGTCATCCGGGTCGCGCTGACGGCCGCCGAGCGGCTGTTGTCTTCTTCGAAAAAATAAGAAGAGCAAAACAGACCGGTCGGATCCCCTAGCCGCAACAGGCGGTCTGCTCCATTTTTTCAGTGACCGGAAGTTGCTCGCGCACATAAAACACCTCCCACTCATTTCCATCCGGATCAGCAAACCAGACCTTATCCTGACGGGCAAAACAGCATTTCGTGTCGCTTTCGACCAACTTCACCAGTCCCTTTTCTGTTAACCGCTTCTGCCACGCGAGGATCTCTTCGGCGGAATCCACTTCGATCCCGAAATGGGACACCCGGCTGATCTCTCCCCCTTCCGACTGCATGGCGAAATTCAGGGGAGGATCGTTCAGGTCGAACTTGGCATAGCTCGCTGTTTGTTTTTGAGGTTTGACTCCAAAGATCTTTTCATAAAAGACAACCGATTCCCCGACATTCTTGACGTTCATCGACAGATGAATCCGCATGGGTTCCTCCTTTTTTATTTGCATTTCCCATCAGGCTCAAAGCAGTTCAAGATTTCGCAGTGAGCCATCGCTTCTTTGCTCTCCTCACAAGCGATGAAGAGATGCTTCAGAGATTTCTTTATTCTCTTCAGGTCCCGGATTTTCTCCTCGACCTCCTTCATTTTTGCTTCGGTCTGACTCCGCACATCCGAACAGGTCGATCGCGGATTGGCGTTCAACGCCATCAGTCCATTAATTTCCTTGAGGGTGAATCCTAAATCCTGCGCCCGCTTGATGAAGCGGATTCGCCGGACCGCTTCCTCGGAGTACTTTCTGAAGCCTTCTTTGACGGAGGGCTTTTTAATCAATCCTCTCCGCTCGTAAAACCGGACGGTCTCAACGCCGACACCGGCGCGGCGGGCTAATTTTCCGATCGTGAACTGTTCCATAGCTCTATAGTACACCCCGTACCTAAGTACGGAGTCAAGCGTTTATTTAAGCGAATCTCCATCGCGGAAAATAGAATCTTTTCAGAAGAGGAGGCCGATAAGGGATCGAATCGTCTTGAAGCGGAGAGATCCCTTCCGGAACCGGGTTTCATCGCGAATAATCCGCCCGCCCTGCCGGGGTTTTTTTGTTGCTTTTATTTCTCCGAACAGTATAGAATCATCCCAATATGGGATTTTAAGAGCCGGTCTTCTCACTCTTTTTCCGGGGGTGCTTTGATGAGAAACAAAATTGTGTTGCATTATCTGGACGGACAGATCCTCAAGGGAACCACCTGCAATTTCTCCGCGGACAAAGAGTGGTTCCATCTCACCAAGAGAAATACGGGGCAGACGATCAAAGTGAATCCTTCTCAGCTCAAGGGGGTCTTCTTCGTGAAGAGCTTCGACGGGAATCGGGCCCACCGGGAGCGGTACGGCATCCATCGGCCGGGGCTCGGCAGGAAAGTATCGGTCTCTTTCAAAGACGGCGAGAATGTGATCGGCCATACCACCGGGGTGAGTCCGGACAAAAAAGGATTCTTCGTCTTCTTCTCCGATCCGATAAGCAACAACGAAAAAGTTTTCGTCCTCACCGCCGCCACGCACAACATCCGTTTAGTGTAAGCCGCCGGGTTCGTCCTTGGGTTGGGACGGGTATTGGGGTTATTCTTCTCCTCCCATGGCAGATAGTCGCACTACAAGAGACGGTTCGAAAGTGGATAGAGAGATTCTCGCTGCTCCACTCCGGTGAAATACCCTTTCGTTAAGACAGAACCGATCGTGCAAAACTTGCCCGCGCGGGATGCGAAGCGCTCCTTCCGAAGCTTTCGACATCGCCTTTTTCATTGTTCTCCCTCCGTTCCGACCCAGATTTCTTCGCCCCGGATCTGAACCGGGTAGGTCTGCACCTTCTCTTCCGGATTGGCCAGGCAGCTCCCGGTGGCGACATCGAACGTGTTCCCATGCCAGGGGCAGAGCAATTGTCCGTCGATCACCTCTCCCTGTACGAGCGGGGCGGCCCGGTGAGCGCAGAAACGATCGAGCGCATAGAACCGGCCGTCGATATTCATGAGGAGGATCTGTCGCCGCCCCACCTTCACCACCTTTCCCTTCCCCTCGGGGAGATCGACGGTTCTTGCAATAGGTTGATACGCGATCATGTTGTCTCCTTTTCAATGCGCGATGCCATATATTCGATCGCGCCGTTCAACGTCGTCAGCTTGGGAGTGTCGGCTTCGGGAATCTCGACTTTGAATGTCTGATGCAGCGCGATCATGATGTTGAGGAGATCCATCGAGTCGATGTCTAGCTGCTCCCGAAAATTGAGATCAGGCTTCAGCTGCGTCAGATCGGCCTCCGGCGCGATTCCGGCGAGCGTCTTGAGAATGATCTCCTTGATTTCTTCTCTCGATCGTTTCGCAGTCATAACTGGCTCGGCTCCTGCAAAAGGCGATCGACGGCGGCGAGGAAGAGGCCGCCGCGATGGC
>SCUR01000080.1 GCA_004297235.1 Candidatus Manganitrophaceae bacterium
CGGCTACGGCCCCATTGAGTTTTTCTCAAAAACTCAGTATGATCGTGCCTTGGGCATGAACTTTCTTTTCGCGAACAAACTCATCGCAGCGCTCCTCCTGCTCTCCTTCATCGGATGCGCCGGCCCCCCGTTGAACAATCCCTATCCGCGACAGGAAGAGGGGAAGAATATTCTCTACTCCTCCTTCAGCGAGCGGCCGAAACATCTCGATCCGGCGCAATCGTACTCCTCCAATGAGGTCACCTTCACCGGCCAAATCTACGAGCCTCCTTTTCAATACCATTTTCTAAAACGCCCTTATACCCTTACCCCCCTGACCGCGGTCGAGATGCCGACCCCGATCTATCTGAATGCCAAAGGCGAGCGGCTGAAAGAGACCGATCCGGCGGAGCAGGTGGCGTTCAGCGTCTATGAAATCAAAATCAAGCCCGGCATTCGCTATCAGCCCCACCCCGCCTTCGCGCAAGATGCCCAGGGCCGCTACCTCTACCACTCACTCGGACGGAAAGAATTATCGGAGATCGCCACGCTCGGCGACTTGAAGCAGACCGGCAGCCGCGAGCTGACCGCCGAGGACTATGTCTATCAGATCAAGCGGCTCGCCCATCCCAAGATTCATTCACCGATCTACGGCTTTATGTCGGACTACATTGTGGGGCTGAAGGAGCTCGCCGCCGCGCTCCAGCAGGCGCAGGCGAAGGCCGGACCGGAGACCTTCCTCGATCTGCGGGAGCATTCTCTCTCCGGGGTCGAGGTGGTCGACCGATACACTTATCGGATCAAGATCGTCGGCAAGTATCCGCAGTTCCTTTACTGGCTGGCGATGCCCTTCTTTGCGCCGATTCCTCACGAAGCCGACCGGTTCTACGCACAGCCGGGACTGGTCGAGAAGAACATCACCCTCGATTGGTACCCGGTCGGAACGGGACCGTACATGTTGACGATCAACAACCCGAATCGCCAGATGGTCCTGGAGCGGAATCCCCACTTCCACGGCGAGACCTACCCCACGGAAGGAGAGCCGGGCGATCAAGCCGCCGGCCTGCTCGCCGACGCCGGCCGGCCGCTCCCCTTCATCGACAAGGTTATTTTCAGCTTGGAAAAAGAGGACGTGCCGGTCTGGAATAAATTTTTGCAGGGTTACTACGATGCGTCGGGAATCTCGTCCGATACCTTCGACAAAGCGGTCCGAATCAGCGGAAGCGGCGACGCCGACTTGACCGACGAGATGAAAGAGAAGGGAATTCGCCTTGTAACCAGTGTCGAGACGAGCACCTTCTATCTCGGCTTCAACATGCTCGACCCGGCGGTCGGGGGCTATTCGGAATCGGCCCGCAAGCTGCGCCAGGCAATCGGGATCGCCGTCGATCAAGAAGAGTCGATCGCGATCTTCCGGAACGGACGCGGGATTGCGATGCAGAGTCCGATCCCGCCGGGAATCTTCGGCTACACCGAGGGAGAAGCGGGGATCAACCGTTATATTTATGATTGGGTCAACGGCCGGCCGCAGCGGAAATCGATCGAGGACGCCCGGCGGCTCTTGGCCGAGGCCGGCTACCCCGACGGCCGAGACGCCAAGACGGGGCAGCCGCTGATTCTCAATTTCGACACCACCGGCACCGGCCCGGAGGCGAAGTCGAGCTTCGACTGGATGCGCAAGCAGTTCGAAAAGCTCAATATCCAGCTCGTCATCCGGAACACCGACTACAACCGCTTTCAAGACAAGATGCTCAAGGGAACGGGGCAGATCTTCCAGTGGGGGTGGAACGCCGACTATCCCGATCCGGAGAACTTCCTCTTCCTTCTCTACGGTCCCAATGCCAAGGCGGGGAAGAACGGCGAGAATGCGACCAATTATGAGAACCCGGCGTTCGACCGCCTGTTCGAAAAGATGAAGAACATGGGAAACACGCCGGAGCGGAAGGCGATCATCGATCAGATGGTTGAGATCGTCCGGCGCGACGCCCCTTGGGCCGCCGGTTTCCATCCGAAGCAGTTCGGTCTCTATCACGCCTGGTATCAAAGGGCCAAGCCGAACCTGATGGCGAACAATACGTTGAAGTATGCCAAGATCGACCCCGCGCTGCGCGCCCGACAGCGGCAGGCGTGGAATAAGCCGGTCTGGTGGCCGGTCGTCGTGATCGTCGCCGTTCTCGTCGCCGGAACCCTCCCGGCCGTGGCAACCTATCGGCGCAAAGAGCGGGGAGCGCCGCCGGGGAGATTGCCATGATCGGTTATTTGATTCGCCGCGTGCTCTATGCCGTTCCGATCCTCATCGGGGTGAATCTCCTGACTTTCGCCCTCTTCTTCGTCGTGAACACCCCCGACAACATGGCCCGGATGCACCTCGGGATGAAGCGGGTGAACCAGGAGGCGATTGAAAAATGGAAGGCGGAGCGCGGCTACGACAAGCCGACCCTCTTCAACCCCGCCGCGGAAGGGGCCAAGAAGTTCACCAAGACAATTTTCTTCGAGAAATCGGTGAAGCTCTTTGCGTTTGATTTCGGCCGGGCCGACGACGGCCGCGAGATCGGGGTCGATATTCAGCAGAGGATGTGGCCGAGCCTCGCCATCGCCATCCCGGCCCTGATCGTCGGGCTGCTGATCAACCTCACCGCGGCGATGTTGGTCGCCTTCTTCCGCGCCACCTACATCGACTTCTGGGGGGTGATCCTCGCCGTGGCGATGATGTCGATCTCGTCGCTTTTCTACATTATCGGTGGCCAGTTCCTCTTCAGCAAAGTCCTGCGGCTCGTGCCGATCTCCGGCTACGGCGAAGGCCTCACCGCCGTCAAGTTCGTTCTTCTCCCGGTCCTGATCGGTCTCGTGGCCGGGATCGGAAGCGGTCTTCGCTGGTATCGGACCATTTTTCTGGAAGAGATCGGGAAAGAATATGTCCGGACGGCGCGGGCGAAGGGGCTCTCCGAGCTGAGGGTTCTGTTCGGCCATGTTTTGCGAAACGCGCTGATTCCCATTCTGACCGGCGTGGTCGTCGTCATCCCGCTTCTTTTTCTCGGCTCGCTCTTGACCGAGTCGTTCTTCGGCATCCCCGGCCTGGGCAGCTACACCATCGATGCCATCAACAGCCAGGACTTCGCGATTGTCCGGGCGATGGTCTTCCTCGGTTCGGTCCTCTACATCATCGGTCTGATCCTCACCGATATCTCCTACACCTTGGTCGACCCGCGCGTGAGGTTGAGCTGATGCCGATCCTCCCCGTGGTTCTCTGGACCGACGCGTTGATCTTTCTGCTCCTTGCCGCGGCGGTGGCCTTCGGCTTCTATGCCGCACGGCGCGAGCCGCTCCGGGCCCCCTGGCGGCAGATCCGCCAGAGGCCGGTCGCCATGGCGGCGATGGTGATCCTGCTCGCTTACGTCGGCGTCGGCCTGGTCGATTCAGTCCACTTCAAACGGAAGCTGCCGTCGACCGAGTCGGGCGCGGAAAGCACGCACAGGCAGTCGGCGCAATATTCTCCGGAGGTGGTCTCTCTTCTCGATGCCATGACCGATCGGCTCCGGAAAAATGTCGAACGAACCTATTCCGCCCCCCTGGCCACCCACGCCTACGCGAAGGAGACGGTCGAGATGCCGGACGGGACCCAAGCGCGCGTCTTTCCCCGGCTGAAGTTCGGCGGAACGCACCTCGCCGATCCGGAGAAAGAGTGGTCGCGCGATGTGATCCTCGCTTCGCTTCGGGGGGGTCTCCTCGGTCTGGTCGCAGCCGTCGCGTTGAACACCCTCTTCATCTTTGGTCTCAGCCGACGCCACCGCGCCCGCACGGGAGCGATGGCGCGAACGATCTTGAAGGGAAAGAGCGACACCGCCTGGCGCGCGACGCTGGGAACGATCTCGCTGCTGATCGTTCTCTCCGGCATCGCCCTCTCCCTCAGCGGCCACTATCATCTCTTCGGAACCGACAAGGTGGGGCAGGATGTCTTCTATCTTTCGCTGAAAGCGATCCGGACCGGCCTGGTGATCGGGACCGTGACGACGCTGGTGATGCTCCCCTTCGCCGTTCTGCTGGGGATCGCCGCCGGCTACTTCCGCGGATGGGTCGATGACGTCATCCAATACATTTACACCACCCTGAGCTCGGTGCCGGGGGTGCTGCTGATCGCCGCGGCGGTCTTGATCCTCCAGGTCTACATGGACCAGAACGCCGACGCCTTCACCAGCGTCACACAGCGGGCCGATATTCGCCTCCTTTTTCTCTGCGTCATCCTGGGGGTCACCGGCTGGATCGGCCTCTGTCGGCTCCTGCGCGGCGAGACCTTGAAGCTGCGGGAGATGGACTATGTCCAGGCCGCGACCGCCCTCGGCGTCGGAAGCTGGCGGATCATTATCCGGCATATTCTTCCAAACGTGATGCACATCGTCCTGATCTCGGTGGTCCTCGACTTCAGCGGCCTGGTGCTGGCCGAGGCGGTGCTGTCGTATGTGGGGGTCGGGGTCGACCCGGCGATGATCTCCTGGGGAAACATGATCAACAGCGCCCGGATGGAGATGGCGCGCGAACCGATCGTCTGGTGGTCGCTCGTCGCCGCTTTCGTCTTCATGTTCGGATTGGTCCTCTCGGCCAATCTTTTCTCGGATGCGGTGCGCGATGCGTTGGACCCGCGGTTGAGAGGGCGCGCATGAACAACCCTGATCCGGTCCTGAAAGTCACCGACCTGAAGACCTGGTTCCACACCGACGGCGGAATCGTCCGGGCGGTCGATGGGATCTCGTTCGAGGTCCGCCGCGGCGAGACCTTCGCCCTGCTCGGCGAGTCGGGCTGCGGGAAATCGATGACGGCGCTTTCGCTGATGCGGCTCATCCCGGAGCCGGCGGGACGGATCGTCTCGGGTGAAATCCGGCTGAATGGACAGGATCTCTGCGGGCTGCCGGAGGTGGCGATGCGGCCGCTCCGCGGCCAGCGGCTCTCGATGATCTTTCAAGAGCCGATGACGAGCCTCAATCCGGTGATGACCGTTGGCGCTCAGATCGCCGAGACCCTCCGGCACGACTTCTCCTTCGACGGCAAAACGGCGAAGAAGCGGGCCTGCGATCTGCTTGCCTTGGTCGGCATTCCCGATCCGGTCCGGCGCTACGACGAATACCCGCATCAGATGTCGGGAGGGATGAAGCAGCGGATCATGATCGCAATGGCGCTCGCCGGCGAGCCGGAGGTGCTGATCGCCGATGAGCCGACGACAGCGCTCGACGTGACGATCCAAGCGCAGATCCTCGACCTGCTGCGCCGCCTTCAGCGAGAACGGGGAATGGCGATTCTGCTGATCACCCACGATCTTGCGGTCGTCGCGGAGATGGCCGATCGGGTCGCCGTGATGTATGCCGGTCAGATCGTGGAGACCGCCGACCGCGCCGCCTTCTTCGGCAATCCGCGCCATCCCTATTCTCAGAAGCTCTTCCACTCTCTGCCGAACCGGAACAAGCGGGGGGAGGACCTCGGCGTGATTCGCGGCAGCGTCCCGCCGCTCAACCGGGAATTCGCCGGCTGCCGCTTCGCCAACCGGTGCGACGCCGCGTGGGAGGCGTGCGAGACGATTGTCCCCCGCTGGATCGAGGAGGCCGGCGGCGTCCGATGCCATCTTTACGATCCATCGATCGCCGGGACGCGACCGACCGGGGCAGCGGTCTCGCTCACGGCGGGAGGGAACGGGAAAACCCCCGTTCAAACAAACGGCGCTCTCCTACAGGTGACCGATTTGAAGGTTCACTTCCCCATTCAGAAGGGGCTTCTCAAAAAAAAGGTCGGTCAGGTAAAGGCGGTCGACGGCGTCTCCCTGTCGCTCGCGGCCGGACGGACGATCGCGTTGGTCGGCGAATCGGGCTGCGGGAAGACGACGGCCGGCAAAGCAATCCTTCAGCTCATCCGGCCGACGGGAGGGACCGTTCGATTCGGGGATATCGAATTGACGACCCTCTCCGGGCCGGCCCTTCGGGAGAAACGGGGCGACTGCCAGATCATTTTCCAAGATCCCTATGCTTCGCTGAATCCCCGGATGATGGTCGGCGACATCATCAAGGAAGGGATCGAAGCACAGCGGCGGGCAAAATCCTCCTCCGAGGCGGAGGCGCGGATCGATCGGCTCTTGGAGCAGGTCGGCCTCCCCGCCGAGGCCAAACAGCGCTACCCGCATGAATTCTCGGGCGGCCAGCGGCAGCGCATCTGCATCGCCCGCGCGCTGGCGGTCGACCCGAAGGTGATCATCTGCGACGAGCCGACGAGCGCGCTCGACGTTTCCGTTCAGGCGCAGATCCTCAATCTCCTCAAAGATCTTCAGGAACGGCTCGGCCTCGCCTATCTCTTCATCACCCACAACCTCTCCGTGGTGGAATACTTCGCCCACGAAGTGGCGGTGATGTACCTCGGCCGGATCGTCGAGTACGGCCCGGTCGAAGCGGTCCTGAACAACCCCCGGCACCCCTACACCCAGGCGCTGCTTTCCGCCGTCCCGCAGATCGATGCGGAGAAGAAGCGGACGATCCTTCGCCTCGAAGGAGAAATCCCCTCCCCCGTCCATCCGCCGAAAGGCTGCCATTTCCATCCGCGATGTCCGGAGGTGATGGCGGTCTGCCGTGAAACCGACCCTGAAGAAATCGAACGGGGCGCCGGGCACACCGTGCGGTGCCATTTGTATCAGAAGTAAACCGTTCACTCAAATACCTTTCTCTTCCTCTCTTCATTTTGTTATATTAAACGCGATTGCCCTCTGTTTCGGTAGTGACTCATTTTGAAATTCCAAAGACGTCATGCCCGCGGAAGCGGGCATCCAGAGGTTTTAAATCACTGGATTCCCGCCTGCGCGGGAATGACAATCCAGAAATTGATTCCAGACT
>SCUR01000081.1 GCA_004297235.1 Candidatus Manganitrophaceae bacterium
TAGTGGGTCAGTTTGGGTTAAGCGGTTTTATTTTGGGCCGTCATTCCCGCGAAAGCGGGAATCCAGAGCCCTTAGACCTAATTCACTGGATTCCCGATTAAACATTCGGGAATGACAAATCAAACTGCCCCACTACCAACGGGGGGGGGAAAGGGGATGTAAAAACCAGGTGCTGCCTCATCAGACGATAATGATCTCTCTTCGCTTTCCGTGTTGTCGAGATCGATCTCTCCTTTCCTTTATCTCCAAAAATAAAAAACCTGAGGCAGGATTTTTCTGCCTCAGGTTTTTAATCATTTACCGGATCATGTTCCTTACACCGCAGCGGAAGCTGCTTTGATCCAATCGTCCATCAATAAAATCGTCTTTCAGCTAAAAGAAGGGTTCTCATTTCCTCTTTTGCAATGCTTCGTGCACCTGCTCCACGCTGGCATCGGGAAGGATCTCTCCGTCAATATCGACCGTCGGGCTTTTACTCTGGCCCGATTTCTTTTCAACTTCCTTTTTGAAATCGGGATTCTTCAGAATATCTCTTTCCTCATAGGGAATCTCTTGCGCCTTGAGAAAAGCCGCCACAGCCGCCGCCCACGGACAGCCGGTCTTTTTATAGATAATAATGTTCATCTCCTCAGTCACTCCATATGCTGTTCCTTGTCATGGTAGCATGACTTGAAAGTACTTCACCAGACCGGATTGCCAAGATAAATAGTGTCTGTCCCGGTTTTCAATTTTCTCATCCACTGATATGACTTGTTTTAGTTTTCTTCTCATGATGTTCGATTACCTTGGCCAATAAAACACCAATTAGTGCATAAATAATTGTTGAATACATCATATACAAAAACCAAATAATGATAGACCTAAAATTGGTGTCCGGACCAATACTGGTGGGGTAGAAAACGGTCCACATATTCCCGGTAAATGGATATAGAAAGATTGATGGTACAACCTCAACAAAAACAGACACAGCGAGAAGCAGCCAACCGATAAGAGGTCCCATATCGCCATCTCCAGGTTTTGGTGGCGAGGGTACGAAGATATACAATGCTATATAAATAAAGAGCACTTCTCCTAAATGTAATCCCGCCCCTAACATTGCGCTCTTTTGCCAATACCGCAAGGAGGCCCAGTTGCTGCGCATCTTTTTTAGATTCATTGCTCACCTTTCATGGGGTTCGCTCGAGAAGTCTGCTGTCCGAGCTCCTGGGCGAGCCCGATGAGAATTCCTTCGGGACCCCGGATGTAGCAGAGCCGATAGATGTCTTCATACTGGACCACTTCGCCGACGAGTTTCGCGCCGCGTTTGCCGAGCCGGGCGAGCGTATCGTCGATCTCCTCCACGGTGAACATGACGCGTAGGTAGCCGAGCGCGTTCACGGGGGCGCCGCGGTGATCGGCGACCACGGGCGGCGCGAGGAAACGGGAGATCTCGAGGCGGCTGTGACCGTCCGGCGTACGCATCATGGCAATCTCGACGCGCATGTCGCGCAATCCGGTGACGCCATCCGCCCAGTCTCCTTCGATTGGGGCGCGCCCCTCGAGCTCGAGACCCAATTCGGTGAAGAACGCAATGGCGGCATCGATGTCTTCCACCACAATGCCGACGTTGTCCATACGCTTGACCGTCATGATGTCTCCTTGGCGTCTAACACGATCCACAAGTCACTGGCAAAGCACACAGCGATTTGCCAGTCGGATGAACGGAGCGAATGACACAATTCCGGGGACACCATACTTAATTCAGTTGGTTAGGTCCTGGTCTTTGACGATGAAGAACACAACCAATCCCTTTGAAGGAAGGAGAGTCAATAATTATGTATGGTGTCCTCGGAACTCTGGTTCATCGACTTTCCCATGCTTTCTGCCTCAACTAGTGACTTCACCCAAGACAGCAATTCATCAAATCCGACATTCTCCGGTAATGGGTTTGTCTCAACCCACTGGCCATAGGAAGTCTGACATAATAGAGCTTCACAAGTTCTCCTAGGATAGATTGCTAAACGTGATTTGTAGAAGTTTTCCGGGCAATCAAGATAGGTTTTTACAATGAACGGCTCCCACTTCTCCCGCAGGAGTTCCTTTCCTTTTGTGTCGATGATCTCGGTTCTTTCGATCAAGCGATTGGCCTTGTCCCATGCTTTGTTCAGCATATCAACTGCTTCCTTATCTGTGGTCGGAGCGCCGTAGCCAAAGATTGTCAGCGTCCTTGCCTGACGTAGCCCCTTCTTTAGAACTTCCCATTCTGTTTTTACAAAGGGATCGTTGACATAGTTCTTCATTGCCACGGGGTAGAGCAGGCGAGAGGGGACAAGCTTCTTATCACACTTTGGGCAATACATTCCGTGCGCACCGTAGGTAGGGTGTTCTGGACAATACGCCAGACGGACATTGCCGTGAAGGTGAACAATCTGCGGAACTGGCGCACTAGCACTGATCCGGTTCCAAGCCTCAAAGAGGAATGGGTCCCAGTTAAATGTCGCGACCATATCCTTAGGCCTAAGAGATATCAATAAGTGGTCATACAGAGTTGGTGTTACCGGAAGTCTCAGTTTGTCAAAATATGTGTATACGATATCCTCGACTTCCCTCAGAATAGGCAATCCAGGATCAATCTCATACAACTCACTGTAGATGTCTTCAAAGTTGCGCCTCGTATTCTTGACCCCTCCCCTTTTCAATACCGTTTCAAGGCCAAGCATTTCGATTAAGCCATCCATCGTCGGCAGCTTTCGTCCAGTGGCGTCACCCTGAGGAAACGCTGCCACACTGGCCCCAGCTCCCAGTATAACAATATGGCGGCCCCGATTCTCTGGTTTCTCTACTAGCTGAGATCTCGTAATTCGCATAACTTCTTCCAGATACCCAATGGATTGGACATCCTAAAAGACGTCTTTTTTTGCGTCTGGCTTTCCTGTATAATCCAGTTCACCCCTAATGTCAACGACTCATCCCTATGGGGAATCGCATGACACCTTCAAGTACGCCTTAATCCTCGTCTGACAAACCGAAACTGCTCAACCTGGCGCGGGATCATCCTTCACAAAAAAAAGCCTGAGGCAGAACATCCTGCCTCAGGCTTTTTTCTAAAAGCTTCCGAGATTCTATTTAATCGCGTCGACGATCGCGTTCAACGTCGGGCTCGGACGCATCGCTTTGCTGGTCTTCTCCGGATTGGAATGATAGTACCCTCCGAGATCGACCTTCTGCCCCTGAGCGGCTTTCAGCTCGGCCAGAATCTTCTGCTCGTTCTGCTCCATCTCTTTGGCCACCTTGGCGAAGCGGGCTTGAAGATCTTTATCTTGCGTCTGCTCGGCCAAGGCTTGCGCCCAGTAGAAGGCGAGGTAGAAGTGGCTCCCGCGATTGTCGAGCTCTCCGAGCTTGCGGCCGGGCGACTTGTTGGTGTCGAGGAACTTGCCGGTCGCCCGGTCGAGCGTGTCGGCCAAGAGCTGCGCCCTGGAATTGTTGCCGGCCTTGGCGAGATGCTCCAACGAGGCGGCCAACGCCAGGAATTCGCCGAGCGAATCCCACCGCAAGAACCCTTCTTCCTGAAGCTGCTGAACATGCTTCGGGGCCGATCCGCCGGCGCCGGTCTCGAAGAGGCCGCCGCCGTTCATCAGCGGAACGATCGAGAGCATTTTGGCGCTGGTGCCGATCTCCAGAATCGGGAAGAGGTCGGTGAGGTAGTCTCTCAACACGTTTCCAGTCACCGAGATGGTATCTTTCCCTTCTTTGATCCGCTCCAGCGACACGCGCGTCGCCTCGGCCGGAGACATGATCCGGATGTCGAGGCCTTTCGTGTCATGATTCTTGAGATATTTTTCGACCTTCTTGATCAGCTCCGCGTCGTGCGCCCGGCTCTTGTCGAGCCAGAAGATCGCGGGAGATCCGGTCGCTTTGGCCCGGGTGACGGCGAGCTTCACCCAGTCCTGAATCGCGGCGTCCTTCACCTGGCACATCCGCCAGATGTCCCCCTCTTCGACATTGTGCTCCAGCAAGGTTTGTCCGGAGGTCGTCACCACCCGGATCGTTCCGTTTCCGGGGGCCTTGAAGGTCTTATCGTGCGATCCGTACTCTTCGGCGGCTTGCGCCATGAGGCCGACATTGGGGACGCTTCCCATCGTCTTCGGATCGAGGGCGCCGTTTTTCTTGCAGAACTCGACAACCTCTTTGTAGACCGGGGCGTAGCTGCCGTCGGGAATGACCGCCTTGGTGTCTTGAAGCTTCCCGTCGGGACCATACATTCTTCCGGAGTCGCGGATGACCGGCGGCATCGAGGCGTCGATGATCACGTCGCTCGGGACATGGAGGTTCGTGATCCCCTTGTCGGAGTTCACCATCGCCAGCGGGGGTCGCTTCTTGTAGACCGCTTGGATGTCGGCTTCGATCGCGGCCTGTTGATCGGCCGGCAGACTTTTGATCTTGGCGTAGAGGTCGCCCAAACCGTTGTCGGGATCGACGCCGAGCTTCTGGAAGGTGTCTTTGTATTTCTCGAAGACTTCTTTGAAGAAGACCGAGACGACGTGGCCGAAGATCTTCGGATCGGAGACCTTCATCATCGTCGCCTTGAGGTGGACGGAGAACAAGACCCCCTGCTTCTTGGCATCTTCGATCTGCGCTTCGATGAATTCGCGCAGGGCCTTGCGGCTCATGAACGTGGCGTCGATCACCTCGCCCGCCTTGATCGTGACCTTCGGTTTGAGGACGGTGGCCTTTCCGTCTTGCCCGACGAACTCAATCTTTGCTTCGGTCGCCTCGGCAACCGTCGTCGATTTCTCGTTCGACCGGAAATCGCCCTTCGTCATGTGGGCGACGTGGGTCTTGGAGTCGGAGCTCCAGGGGCCCATTTTGTGCGGGTTCTTTTTGGCATAGTTTTTCACCGAGAGAGGCGCCCGGCGATCGGAGTTCCCCTCACGCAACACCGGGTTGACGGCGCTCCCCAACACCTTGGCGTATCGGGTCTTGATCTCTTTCTCCTGGTCGGTTTTCGGATCTTCCGGATAATCGGGGATCTTATAACCCTGCTCCTGCAATTCCTTGATCGCCGCTTTCAGCTGAGGGACCGAGGCGCTGATGTTGGGGAGCTTGATGATATTGGCTTCCGGGGTCTTGGCCAGCTCCCCGAGTTCGGACAGATCGTCCGATTGCTTCTGGGCCGCCGTCAGATTTTCGGGAAAGGCGGCGATAATTCGGCCGGCCAGCGAGATGTCCCTCAATTCCACCGACACGCCCGATACTTTTGTAAAGGCATTGACGATCGGAAGAAAAGAATAGGTTGCCAGGGCAGGGGCTTCATCCGTTTTGGTCCAAAGAATTTTGGTTGCTTTTGCTGTCATGGTTTTTCCCTCACTATGTCAAAGATTTCGGTTCGCGGAGCGTTTCGGAGCATAAAGAATTCATTGCTTTCTTCTATTTTCGAGATATATTTCGCATCGCCTGGTCACTATTTAAATCCAAAGGGAAACGCCACGTCAAGTAAAATGTTGCATTTAGAATACGCAA
>SCUR01000082.1 GCA_004297235.1 Candidatus Manganitrophaceae bacterium
CCAAACAGACGGTAAATAGGAGGTTCTCTCATGTCTTTAGATACAATCCGCGTCTCCCCAGGTTTCCAGAAGTTTTTACCGAAGGAATATCAGGATCTCGTTGAGAACGGTCCTTTTACTAAGGAGAGAAAGGTCTCGGAACTCGGCTCTTTTAAGGAGATTCTTGAAGAGCATCCGATGTGCGCCGGCTGTGCGATGACCCTCTTCATCCGGGTGACCCTCCTGGCGCTGCCGAGCGTGGAGAATTCGGTCATTATCGGGACGGCCGGCTGCGGCCGGTTGGCCTTGAGCCAGGCGGCGATTCCCTTCGTCTACGGAAACTACGGCGATACCAATGCGGTCGCCAGCGGGCTGAAGCGCGGTCTCTCGGTCCGGTTTAAAGACAAGCCGAAGGATGTGATCGTGATGGCGGGAGACGGCGGCTTGGCCGATATCGGCTTCTCGGCGGTGATGCACTCCTGGTTCCGGAAAGAGAAATTCACCACGATCATGCTCGACAATGAAGTCTACGGAAATACCGGCGGACAAGAGAGCGGGATGACCCAAAAGGGGATGGTTTTGAAGATGGCCCCGAACGGGAAAAAATTCGAAAAGATGGATATGATCGGTCTTGCGAAGACGTCCGGGGTTGCTTACATCGCCCGGATCGCCCCGACCAATCCGACCCGCGTGGCGAACACGGTTCGGAAGGCCGTTTTGATTGCGCGTGAGGTCGGCCCCACCTACATCCAGGCCTATACCTCCTGCAACATCGAATACGCGATCCCGACGCCGAAGGTGATGGATGACGCTCGGGAAGTCGAAAAAGATCGGTATGGCTTTATGGAATATATGACCGACGAGGCCAAAGCCTATTGGGAAAAATCAGAGGCGGATCGCCGGAAATTAAAAGCGCCTCAGGCTTAATTAGGAAACGGGGATCAGACGATAAGAGGAGGTTTGAGCATGGCGGCAATCGATACGGGAGTCAAGCGATTTAACATCCGAATGGCTGGCATTGGAGGTCAGGGGGTGGTAACCGCCTCTCATATCTTGAGCAACGGGGTGATCATCGGAAAAGGGGAGAGCACGCTGGTCCCCTTCTTCGGATCCGAGAAGCGGATGGCGCCGGTCGAAAGCTACGTTCGGATCGCGTCGGGGAAGATATATGAAATCGGAGAGATCATTTATCCGAACATCATCATGATTTTCCATCCTCAGGTGATCACCCACGGTAAATCGTATACCATGCCGTTCTATTGGGGACTGAAGAAAGACGGAGTCGTCTTGATCAACAGCGACACCCCTGTTCCGATGATTCCCGATCAGGTCCGCGAGCTGGAAGAAAACAACGCGAAGATCTGCTACATCCCCGCGACGAAGATCGCCAACGAGGTCGGCGGGACCGACCTGGCGACCAACATGGCCATGTGCGGCGCCATCGCCGGGATTATTCAGATGCCCGATTTGAAATCGCTGGAGCAGTCGGTGAAAGAGCGTTTTCTCGGAAAAGGATTTGTCGTCTCGGGGGGAACCGCTTCGCTGGATAATGTGATCGAAAAGAAGTTCGCCAAAAAAGCGGAATTGGTGGCGAAGAATTTCGCGGTGGTGCAGGCGGCCCATGAATACGCGATCCAGAACGGTTGGAATCAGTGGCAGAAAGACCGGGTCACCGCCTCGGACAAGCTGCAAAAAGCAGGTGTGAATTAGTTCAGCGAGAATCGGTCTTTTCCGGTCCCGTCTCGGAAGAGAAGCCCGTTTTCTCGTCGCATATAAAAGGGAGGATGTTGGATGTATTCAGTCGCGGATATTGATGTAGACATTTGCGGTGCAACGAAATGCCGCCTTTGCACCCAGTTTTGTCCGGAATCCAATACGATTTTATACGACTCGGTTCGGGCGACGGCTTACGTCGCGGTCGACCGATGCAAGGGATGCGAGATCTGTGTCGGAGTTTGCGATGATCTGGCGAAGCACCACGCGATCAAGATGCTCCCCATCAACGAATTAAAGAACGGATTTGAAATCCGGAACGTCGGGTTTAAAGACACCCTCGTTACAACGAAATAATATCTCCGGCATTCACATCGATAGGCTGATCTGATACAATCAGGTCAGCCTATTTTATTTTAAGCCACGTCGAGGTCCGTGATGAAATGTCAGAAATGCGGCCATGAGAATGATCCGGCCATGCCCTGGTGCGACAAGTGCCTGACCGAATTTCCCTCCTCGAAGCGCCGCTACTTGGCCTGTCCCGAATGCCGCCACCAGAATGATCCCGACGCCTTCCACTGCGAGGTTTGCCACGAGCCGCTCCGGCCGGGCCAGTCGGAGTGAGGCCCCCCCGACGATGACGTCGCTTCCTGATATACTCGAAGCTGATCTGAGGATTGTTTTTATCGGGATCAATCCGGGAACCTACTCCGCTCAGGTCGGACACTACTATGCTCGCTCCACGAACCTCTTCTGGCCGATGATTTACGAGAGCGGCCTCATCCCGCAACGGCTTACGCCGGAAGACGATTGGAAGCTGGTCCGCTTCGGCATCGGGTTGACCGACGTTGTGAAGCGCTCCTCCGACAGCGCTTCCGATCTGGCGCGGGAGGAGTTCGAGGCGGGGGCCGTCGTCGTTCGAAATAAAATTCTGATGTGGCGTCCCCGGATTGTCTGCTTCAATGGATTGACCGCTTTCCGGGCGGTCTTCGGTCGAAACGAGGGACCGGGAGTGAAGCCGGACCGGATCGGGGAGAGCCGGGTCTTTGTCGTTCCCTCGACGAGCCGGCGAAACGCCGCTTATCCGAGGGAGCAGGTTCTGCTTTGGTTTCAGGAGCTGAATCGGTTTCGAATGGAGCAAACGACATGAGTCGAATCATTGCGCTTTCGTTTTCTCTGCTCGCCGGCTTCCTTTCCGTTGTTTCCTCATCGCGCGCCGAGTCGCCGCGGACCCTCACCGTCGCGGCCGCTTCGGATCTCCAGTTCGCCCTGGGGGAGATCGCGCCGGCCTTTGAAAAGGCGACCGGAAGTATCGTGAAGCTCTCGTTCGGCGCCTCCGGGAGTTTCGTCGCGCAGATCACCGCTGGTGCGCCGTTCGATCTTTTTTTCTCCGCCGACGAGTCGTATCCGAAGCGGCTGATCGAAGCGGGACTCGCCGTTCCGGAATCTTTCCACCGATACGCCACCGGCCGGCTTGTTCTTTGGGTGCCGAAGGATTCTCCGATCGACGTCGAAAAAGAAGGGATGCAGGCGCTCATCCATCCGACGGTTCGGAAGATCGCGATCGCCAATCCGGCCCATGCTCCCTATGGGAAAGCAGCGCTCGCGGCATTGCAATCGTCGGGACTCTACGACCGGGTTCAGTCCCGCCTGATTCTGGGCGAGAACGTCTCGCAGGCGGCGCAATTTGTTCAGTCGGGGAATGCCGAGATCGGTCTGCTCTCGCTCTCCCACGCGAGCGCCGTCTCTCTCAAGGATCGAGGGCGATTCGGGTTGGTCCCGGCCGACGCCTCCCCCCCGCTGCATCAGGCGGTGGTGATCCTGAAGCGAAGCGGGGAAGCGTCCTTGGCGCAGCCGTTCATTGATTTCGTCAGGGGGAAGGAGGGGATGGCGATTCTACAGCGGTATGGGTTCACAATCCCGTCGGAAATGAAATGAATTGGGAAGCGCTTCGGCTCTCAATCGAGTTGGCGTCGCTGACGTCGGCGCTCCTCCTTCTATTGGGAATTCCACTGGCCCACTGGCTCACCACCTCGCCGTGGCGCTGGAAGTTCTTGATTGAAGCGGTGGTGTCCCTCCCGATTGTTCTCCCTCCGACCGTTCTCGGCTTCTACCTTTTGGTCGCCTTCGGCCGGAACAGCCCGCTCGGCGCGCTCTATGAGAAGGTTGTGGGAACGACGTTGCCGTTTACATTCGGCGGTCTTTTGGTCGCTTCGGTCCTCTACTCTCTCCCCTTTGCCGTGCAGCCGCTGGCGACCGTCTTTGCCGGCGTCAATCCCCGATTGGTTCAAAACTCCTGGGTGCTCGGAGAGTCGCGTTGGCGGACCTTTCTTCGGATCGTCCTGCCGTTGTCGAGAAAGGGAATCGTGACCGCCCTGATCCTCACCTTCGCCCATACCCTCGGGGAATTCGGCGTCGTCTTAATGGTCGGAGGGAACATTCCCGGATCGACGCGGACCCTCTCGATCGACCTCTACGATCAGGTTCAGGCGCTCAATCAGCAGGCGGCGGCCGAGACGGCCCTATTCCTTTTGGTCCTCTCGTTTCTATTCCTTTCCGTGGTGACCTATCTCAACCGAAAGGAGGGGGCAAGCGGTGGAACTGACTGTTGATTTTCGCTATTCTCTTCCGAAGGGGGCGGACCTCCAGGCCTGTTTCTCAATCCCGCTCGATTCTCCCCGGATCGTGGTCCTCTTCGGTCCGTCGGGAAGCGGCAAGAGCACGCTGCTTCATTGCCTGGCGGGGCTCGTTCAACCGGAGCGGGGCACGATCCGGTATGGAGAGAGCGTTTGGTTCGACGCGGACCGGCGGATCTCCCTTCCCGTGCAGCGGCGATCGATCGGTCTGCTCTTTCAAGACTATCCTCTTTTTCCCCACCTGACGGTACGAGACAATATCGCCTATGGTCTGCGCCGGTGGAGCCGCGCCGAGATCGATCGGGCGGTGGGCGGTTGGATTGATCGGTTTCAACTCCGCGGCAAAGAGGATCGCTTCCCGAAGGCCCTCTCCGGCGGCGAGCAGCAGAGGGTGGCGCTGGCACGCGCGCTCGCCCCGCGACCCCGCCTGCTGTTGTTGGATGAGCCGTTTTCCGCGCTCGATCTTCGAACCCGTGCAGTCATTCGGGGAGGGGTGCGAAAATGGGTTCAGGAAGAGAGAGGGGTCGCGCTCGTCGTCACCCACGATATCGTCGATGCGATGACGTTGGGCGAGGAGCTGATTATCCTCTCGGAGGGGATCATTTTGCAGCAAGGGCCTCCGCCGGAGGTCTTCAGCCGTCCGGCCAGCCCGGAGGTGGCGAAGATCGTCGGGGTGGAGAACCTGCTTCCGGCGCAGGGGATCGACTCTTCAGAAGAGCGGGTGATTTTGGAGGTCGGAAAGGGACGGCTCATCGCCGTGGGGAACATTCCTCCGGGAGCGCGCTGTTTTGTCTCCATCCGCGCGGAGGAGGTGATTCTGGAGCGGGGACACCCGGTGCAGAGCAGCGCGCGCAATCGCCTTCTCGGCTTCGTCCAAGAGCTGATCCCGGGCGGCGCTCAGGTCCGCGTGGCGATCGATTGCGGCTTCCCGCTCACGGCGCTGGTGACCCGCCAGGCGGTCGAGGAGTTGGCCCTTCGGCCGGGAGCGGAGATCACGGCGGTGATCAAAGCATCATCGGTACATTTGATCCCGGCGGAATAAATAGATGCGTCTGGTCCGCCGTGCCGGACGCGGATGAATTTAATCTTCGTGCCCGGATTCTTCGATCTTTCCCGCCTTGCCGCCGCCATAGAAGGTGTAGTTGATCGTCTGCAAGAACATGTCGTTCATCGAGTCAAGGTTTGAGCTCATCTTCAGGATGATCTCCCGCAACAATTTATGGACCAAGGAGGGCTGCTGCTTTTCCATCTCGTCGTAAATAAACCGGTGCAGCAAAAGGATCCGTCCGTCTGCGGTGACCTTTGCCCGGGACGCATGACGGCGGCTGACGAAAAAGGAGAGCTCCCCGAAGAATTGTCCGGCCGGAACCGCCGCGATGACCTGCCGATGACCGCTGGGGGTCTTCTTCGTGATCTCGACCGATCCTCGCTGAACCAAATAGATAATGCCCGGAAGTTCCGTTTCTTTATAGATCACTTCATTCTTTTTGTACTCTTTCTCTTCGAGGTTCTGGACAAGATACCGGAGCTCGTCGACCGTTAACTGGGAAAAAAGCTGGAACTGTTTCAGGTCTTCAATGGTTGTTTTGGTTAACATTCGTATTTGCCTCCTTCCGGTTCAGTGAGTTGTCTGACTGCTTGAGGGCCCGACGCGCTCCCGGATTGACAGAAGCCTCACAGCCCTTCCTTCCCAGAGCCTTCCCATGCGCGGATCATCGCTTCGACAATGGAGTCACCGTCCAAATCTGCTTAATCCAACGTTGTAATCTACTCCTTTCCTAAAATTCCTTCAACTGTTGATTTTACAAGGAGACGGTGCGTCTGAAGTCGAGAGGCCTCTCGCCGGCCCATCGGCCGGTTTTATCGATATTGTTATGAAGCCCTTGCCTCCTCTTTCGTCTTGATTCCAACAAAAATGGAGTCGGCGCTGCGGTGAAAACGGTTTTCGAATGGTCGCCGTCTCCCAACCCGACCTATAAAAAATTTGTATTGTTGATACGAAAACCATCGATGCAAGGCTTTTCCTGTGAAAGCGGGTCAAAGGTCTATTTCGGCATGCACATTGCTCTTATCGGGAAGCAGAAGACGATGAAGTGCTTCAAGGAGCAAAGGCGCTCCTCGCCGTGAAACGGTGGGGGGTGCTTTTTTTATTCATGGAGGAAAGGATGGAAAGTTCATTTCAAGTCGGAACGTTCGTTATCAGCGGCTTTCTTTTGTTCGTCGGCTTGTTCGCTCAATCGATGAGATCCATCGACAGAAATCTCAGAGAGCGACAGGTCGGGATGAAGCGATAAAGTTTTCAGGCCAACCAGGAGGAACAACATGGAGTTTTTAAGATATGGAATCCCGATCATGATCGCGATGGCGTTTGTGAGTTTTCTTTGGGCGTGGATTCTGACCGCCGTGAAGCCGCCCGCGGGCTCGGAAGGCAAGCCGGTTCCGGACGAGACCGGTCCGGATTGGAAATATCTGGATGCCGGGCCGGAGGGGATCAGAAAAAACGTGATCCCCGAAATCCGACGACAGACCAAAAATGTATGAAGCGGGCCGAAAGGGATCGCCTAGCAACCTTGTTTGAGGGCGCCTGCTTTCCAGCAGTTCTCACTCTTGGCGCTCAGATTAATGCCGCCGCTCACGCTGGCATAACTTCCGCTCGCCGTATTGTTCTCGCCCCCGCTGATGCTGGCGCCCGGGCTGGTCGCCTGTTCTTCTCCGGCGGTGTTGCGACTCCCTCCGCTGATGCTGGATAAGTAGCCGATCGCCTTGTTGGCGCCTCCCCCGCTCACGCTGGCGGACATGCCCCGGGCGACGTTGTCTCCCCCGCCGCTGACGCTGGCATAACTTCCGCTGGCGGCATTATTGTGCCCCCCGCTCACGCTGCTGGAATCGAAGTTGGCGGTGTTGTATGCCCCTCCGCTGACGGCGGTATAATCGGCGCCGGCCGTGTTGAATCCTCCCCCGCTGACGCTCGATAAATAGCCGCCGGCCCGGTTGCTTCCCCCGCCGCTGACGCTGGCGTAGCTCCCGCTCGCCGTATTGCTCCCTCCGCCGCTGATATGGGCGTAACTGCCGTTGGCCGTATTGCTTCCCCCGCCGCCCACGCTCGATGAGAAGCCGGCCGCCGTGTTGTCTCCCCCGCCGCCGACGCTGGCGTAATTTCCGCTGATCGTATTCCGGAACCCCACCACCAGACCGCCGAAATTGGTGTAGGTGTGTTCGATCCCCACCACCAGATTATGGGAGCCGCTCCGGTCGTTGGGCGGCCCCTCCAGATCCTCGTTGTATCCGATGATCAGGTTTCCCAGGCCGTTTTTCGTGCCTGTGTTGCCGAGACCGTTTCGGATATTCACATTGCATCCGGTGAAGAAGAGATCGTTCCCCTCTTTCGAGATGCAGGCGAGCTTCGCCGAGAAATCCTGGTTCTGTGTTTTCAGCGCATCGATCTGCGCTTGTTGCGCCTCATTCTGTTTTTGAAGCGCATGGACCTGCTTGACCAATGCTTGTACCTGCGCCTCCAGCGAGGCTGCCCGGCCTTGCGGATTGGCTTCCGCTCCATCCGCGGGCCCGGCCGCCGGGAGAAAGAGCCCCCCTGCGATGATGGCGAACCATGAAGACAGTATCAGTCGGCGATATAAACGAGCGTATGTGTTCATCTCAGACTTCTTAGACCTCCTTTATTTCTAAAGAAAAGTGGTTCCTGTGTGCCCATCATGGCCGAACGCCTCTTCGGAGGCTTGCTTCGGAAAACCTTTAATCTACTCTATTCAAGGATTTCCTTCAATGGTTTATTTTTGGAGGTGTTTCTATGAAAGACCGGTGTTGACGATCGGAGCGGGGAGGGAGCGGAAATGAAAAAGGACCTTTGGTTGTGCGGTCGGATTCACGGATTTAACGCTTCACCTCATAGGGGAAGCAGAGCGTCACGGTGGAGCCGATGCCGGGCCGGCTTTTCAGGTCGACCGTTCCTTTCAAAAGCCCCGCCAGCTCTTTGACGATCGATAATCCCAATCCTTGCCCTGCGCTGGACGGGTCTGTCTGATAGAAAGGCTCGAAGAGGCGGGGCAGGCTCTGTTCGGCAATCCCGATGCCGGTATCCTGAATTTCTACAGAAACTGTTCTTTCTTCAATGTGATTCCTGATCCGGACGGTGATCGTGCCTCGTTCCGTAAATTTAACGGCATTCATCATCACGTTGGTGAAGATCTGAAACAGCTTGCCGGAATCGGAGCGGATCAGCGGCACGGTCGGATCTTCGATCAATTCGGTCTTCAGTCCCTTCTCTTCCCAGAGAAACTTCAGATCCTCTAATACCTGCCTCAACATTTGTGGAAGGGAGATTTCACTGAGCTGGGCATGAAGATTCAATGGCTCTCTTCCCGTTTTATCGGCATCGAGGATGCTGCTGACAAACTCCAGCAGCGCCGTCGAATTTCGGTAGATATGTTGATAGATATCGTTCCGTTTTTCCTCTGAAACCCGACCATTTTTTAAGAGGTCGGCATAGCCGACGATGGCGCTTAATACGTTCCGCATTTCGTGAGAAGCCACGGAGAGGAGATAGGATTTGTTTTGGTTGGCCTCTTCGGCGTCTTTGGTTTTCTGCTTGAGTGTATCTTCGGTCGCCTTCAGGTGGGTAATATCCACCGAGAAACCGTGATAAGCCGTCTTGCCCTCTGCGACGATCGCATGTACCCCGGTGAGCAACCAGACCACGCGACCGTCCGCCGCAATGAACCGGTGATTGCAAGTTTGATCTTCCCCGTTTGAGGCATTCCGGAAGGTGGATAGGACTTGATCCCGGTCTTCCGGATGGAGATGGCTCCTCCAGAAGTCGGGTTCCCTGCGCCATTGCTCAACAGAGTAGCCGAGCAATTGTTCGGCCCGCCTGCTCACTGCAGAAAAATGAAGGCGGTCGTCCGCTTGCCAGATGATTTCATGATCAATGCCTTCCGCAAGATCCTGATACCACTGTTTTGAAAGATCGGTTTCTTCCCGGGTGGTTTGCCCGCCGGACGGGGGGAGATCTCTTTCATTCTGCATTTTATCTCTCCGGGTTCATACTTGGACTGATAAATATAAGTTGAAAGCGCCTTCGGAATAGGCTGTCGAAAGACACGACCTCATTTCGCC
>SCUR01000083.1 GCA_004297235.1 Candidatus Manganitrophaceae bacterium
CAGCGAAAGAAATATGTCAATCATCTCGACGTCCTTTCTTCCCTCCCCCACCCAATGACCGTTCGGCACCCCCGTGAAGAGGTTTCTCTTGAAGAAAACGACCGCGCGGCATCCCCCAAAAAGGGGAAGAGGCGCAATCTCAATTCGTTTTCCCCGCCCGATCGAAGATCCTGGCCGGTTGTGCCCGGCCGATCTTCAACATATTTTTTCTCCCGCCGCGATCGCCTCCCGAGTCCGAGGTGGCTTTTTTAAGGGCGGCTCTTTTGATATCGATGATCAGGACTCCGGAGCCACCACCGCGGCAGGGAGAAAAACTCAAAAACAAAAAGGAAAACCGGGATCTTTCACCCGCATCGGGGCCTTCTTCGGAAGGCCCGGTCCCCGGTCTCATTGGGACCGACCGGACCGGCCTCCGCTTACTGTTTAGCCGGTTTGGGCACTCCCTGGTCTTCCTCAAAGGGGGTCACCCCATCCAACTGAACGGGAGGCCCATGGAGTGTGCTCAAATAAAGCGTCACCGCCAGCGCCTCGTCCTCGGACAATCCCAAGTTCGGCATCCGGGTATGATTCTTAAACGACAGCGGATTTCGAATCCATCGATAAATAAACTGCGGCTGCAACATAAAACCGGCGCGCGTCAAATAAGGGCCGAGCGTTCCCCCTTTGTTCCCGACTTTATGGCAAGCGATGCATCCGAAGTCTTCGAACAGCTCTTTTCCCTGGTCGATCAACTCCTGCTTCTTTTCATCGGTGACTTTTTCCATCAGGGAGCGGAACTCCGCCTCCTGGACGGGCGGAACCCGGACCCGGGTCGTTTGATACGGCTTCTCCTTGTCAAACGTGACCTTCTCCCCTTTATACGTATGGAGGGTGCGGACATAGGCGACAAGCGACCACATTTCCTCTTCGGAGAAGATCAGCCCCCAGGTCGGCATCATCGACGAGAGGTCGACCCCCCGGCCTCCCTTCTCGATGACCTCATAAATTTCTTTGTTGCTCAATTTGGACATGTACTGTTCTTTTGAATCGGTCAGGTCGCGCGCATGGGGATCGAGATTTTTTGCATTATATCCGTCCCCTTGCCCGCCCGGTCCATGACAAGGAACGCAATATCGATTGAAGAGCTTTCTCCCCTGGGCCACATGTTTATCTTCAAACAAAAATGAAAATGCAGCCCCGCCGATGACGAGGATGAGAGCCGGAATCAGCACAAATTGCAGCTTCTTGTTCATTACTTCGGTTTCCTTTCGAGCCAAAGAAACATCATTTCTGCTTCCCGTTTCCGTTCCGATAACTCCGGGTGATCCACCACTCGATGCCGACCACCACGATTAAAAAGAGCGTCGGATAGATAAAACGGTCCTTGGAGGGGGGGACTTCAAGCAGGACGGAGTACCAGGCCGACAGCGACCGCTTCGCGTCATGCTCGCCGTTGGAACCATCCCAGGCGGTAAAGGCGATGGGGTAAAACTTTCCCGCCTCGATTTGCAGATCATTCTCTTTATCCTCGGTGACGAGCGATCTTTTAAAGACGGCCCGGTATTGACCGTTCGTATAGGTTCCCTTCCCTTTAAACTGCCAATGCGCCTCTTCTTGCGGCTTGATGCGCAGACCAACCCGAACCTCCGTCCCGTTCGCATTGAACTCGTCTATTTTGTCCGTCGCCCCGTTCCAGCGCGCGACATAAACGGGATTGTTGAGGTCTCCCATAATAAAATAGGGCTTCTTGGTCCCTTCCATCATGCGGGTCGGGAATTGAATCGCGATGGCATCGTCAAAGATCTCGGGAACCGCATCGCCGGCCGCCGGCGTCGCCGCGCTCTTCGTCGGATCGTCCCAGATCAGAAGGAGCGCAAACTCCTTCTCGTTATACATCCCCTTCACCGTAACCATGTCGACAGTGGGGGTAAACATGCGGGGATCGATCGTCACCTGCCCCACCAGCGGGAAGCTGTACCGCTGCAGCCCCTCCCAACGGGGATCTTCCGGACTGTCGGCGACATCCCCCGAGATCGGCTTCGCGACGACGGCGATATCCCACTCCGGCTTCCTTCCCGGATACTGAGAGAGCGAGTTGACATAGTTGGCGAGATCCCAGCTCTTTTCATTATCGAGGGTCTTATCAAAGGCGGGCATCGGGGTCCCCATCAACCCGGTGTTGATCCGGGTGTAGACATCCTTCGGCTCGTTCCCCGACCGGAAGGTAAAGCCCTTGGTCAGGTTTCTCGGTTGAACGGGGCGCCCCCAGCTATCCTTCAGCGTCGGCGCGAGCGGCCCGTTGCCCCGCCCCTCCGCGCCGTGACACATGATGCATCCGACCTTATTGAAGAGGTCTTTCCCCTTCTCGATGCTCTCCTTCGTCGGTTTGACCTCCGCTCCGATCGTGATCGGCTGGGGAGACGCGACATCAGATTGGGGGATGAACGTCTTAATATACTGAACCACCGAGCGGATCTCATTCTCTTTGATCAACGTCTCCCAGGCCGGCATCCCGGTGCCGGGGAGCCCCTTGGAAACGACCTTGATGAGATCGTCGTCGGTCGGCAGGCTTCCGTGCTTCGTCGTCTTGTACTTGAAAAGACCTTTCGTGAAATCTCTCGGCCGCGGCTTGAACCGATCCGCCGCCGGACCGTCGCCCGCTCCGGTCTCACCGTGGCATCCCCAGCATCGTTTGGTATAAACGGTCTTGCCGAGCTCGACGCTCACCTCCCCTTTCGTTTCCTTTCCCTTCTTCGGATCGGGGGCAGCCCCCTCTTCGGCCCGGACGGGTGCGACCATCGCCCCGACGATCAAAAAAAGAGTACATCCATATTTCGTGATCGCTCTTTTCAACATTGGATTCCTCATGAAACGACCGATTCCCTCTTCTCTTCCCACGTCTATTCCCAGGTTCTGGGCGAAAACCCGGTGTAGTCGGAGAGGAACAGGATCACCTTCCACCGCTGCTCATCGGTCAGCATGTCTTCCCATTTCGGCATCGCCGAGCTCCACGGAGTCGACTCTTGCGGCAGACTGATCCCGCCGGTGCTGACCCGCCAAAAAAGGAACGACTCCTGAAGCATCGGAAGCACGGTCGGGTCTTGGAAATTGGCCGGCTTCGGATTGAATCCGTTCGCGTAAATCCCGTTCCCGTCGAGCAGGTCTCCGTGGCAGAAGATGCAGTTTTGATAATAAATCTTCTTCCCGTCCTCGATGTTTTTCCGCAGCGTATCCTTGTCTTCCACCCGGAAAGGATTATAGAGAC
>SCUR01000007.1 GCA_004297235.1 Candidatus Manganitrophaceae bacterium
CGACGGTGACCATTTGCGGCTCGATGTTCTTCGCCTTGAGGAGATCGAAAAGGGTTGTTTCCTGAACTTCTTCTTGTTTTCCGTTAATTTTAACGCGCATGATGCAGGTTCCTTGACAGCCGTTTTAAATCGGTGCTATATAGTAGCCAACTTGTTGAGGAATATGGAAACTTATCAAATAAGCATCTCGAATGTCAAGGCATTTTCGCCGCTCCTCAGGACGCACCGGTAGGAGGCGGCCCTGAGGCAAGGAATCCGGTGCTCGATTTAGTTTTTCCCGAGGAAGAACCGGAGTTCGAAAGGTTCAGGGAAAGTACAGTAATGAAGCCGATCTACCGTACGAAGCTTGATCATTATGAGCAAGATTCAATCGGATTGCAACCCTTCAACGGAAGGAGACGGATGGAACTTTAGAGATCGCAATCGGTCTTTTGCGAAGAGTGCAAAACATTTTGGCGAGAATACTCCTAAGACGATCATTCATTTTTCGTTCTACCCATGGGGGGACCTCATTGGAAGATGCCCAACAGATGGTTCCTCATTTCCCTTCAAAATAGACATCTCTTCGTTCCACACCCGCTCGGAAAACACTGACCAATCAAATATTTCGTAAGCATGCGCGTCCATTCTTCTCGGTTATTTTTCTCCTATGTCCATTCGGTATAACCTTTTGGAAGACCGGCCCTTTTTTTCTTGACAAAGTGAAAAGCTGGGGTATAATTCCCCCCAAAGTGGGATGAAGTGGGATAACTTGGGGGTGCGGGGTGTTCCTGGGAAAATACCAGCATACGATCGATTCAAAAGGACGCCTGAGTATCCCGGTTAAGTTTAGAGAGTTTTTGAATAGTTACTCGAATGGAACCGTGATTATCACGACCGATCTCGACCGTTGCCTGGCGGCGTATCCGCTTCAAGAGTGGAATTTAATGACGGAGAAAGCAAAGAAACTGCCGACCATGGACAAGGGGGTCAAGAATTTTCTGAGATTTTTTTATTCTCGCGCGACGGAGTGTCCGCTTGATAAACAAGGTCGGGTTCTCCTCCCGCCGCCGCTTCGAGAGTATGCCCAGGTGGATGGCGATGTGGTCGTCGTGGGGATTGAAAATCGATTTGAGATTTGGAATCCCCAAAAGTGGCAGGAGAATGAGGCATTAGTGACCGAAAACAGTGAACGGATTCAGGAGGCCTTGGCCAGCTTGGGAATGTGAGCGGGCGGGATCGCGTTTTACCCTCCTCCTGATTGTAGATGGGTTCTACGCGTCGTGTCCTCTCCCCATCAAAGATCCGAAAAAATATGTGATTCGAGCGCGATCCGGAAAGACAAACCCTTCAGGGCGATTCAAGAAGTGCTCGCAGCCATGGTGGAACCGAGTTTCTCGGAAAGAGAAAATGAAGGGGAGTGGGCCCACCAGCCTGTTCTTGTCCAAGAGGTTCTCGTCGCTTTGGGATGCCAACCCCAAGCGAAGAAGATCTATCTCGATTGCACCGTCGGGATGGGCGGCCATACCGAAGCCATCCTTGCTGCAACGGCGCCCGAGGGGAGGGTTGTCGGACTGGATCGGGATGAAGAGGCCCTCGCTTTAGCGGAGAAACGACTTCGTCCCCACCGCGACCGCATCATTCTTCGAAAAGGCTCTTTCAAGGAACTCCCGGAAATTTCCGCAGAACTCAATTTGAAAGAAGTCGACGGCATTCTTTTCGACCTCGGCGTCTCCTCTCTTCATCTGGATCGGGCCGAACGAGGGTTCTCTTTTCAGAAGCCGGGGCCGCTCGATATGCGGATGGACCAGACGCAGCAGGAGACGGCGGCCGACTTGATCGATCGCGCCAGCGAGCGCGAACTCGCCGACATCATCCGGACCTATGGAGAGGAGCGGTGGGCCAAGCGGATCGCCTCCGCGATCGTCCGGTTTCGTTCGGAGAACGGGCCGATCACCCGGACGGAGGAGTTGGAAGGGATCATCTGGCGCGCCTATCCTGCAAAGCAGCGCCACGGCCGAATCCATCCGGCGACGCGGACTTTTCAGGCGCTTCGGATGGTGGTCAATCGAGAGATGACGCAGCTGGAGGCCGGTCTTGAAGCGGCCCTCTCCTTGTTGGCGGTCGGGGGACGGCTGGTCGTCATTTCATTTCATTCCCTCGAGGATCGTTTCGTCAAGCAGATGTTCAAGAAGTGGGCAATGCAGGAGCCGCGTCGATTCATCAATCTTTATAAAAAACCGATCCAGGCGGGACCGGAGGAGGTTTCGAGAAATCAACGGGCCCGAAGCGCCAAACTCCGCTCACTTGAGAGGGCCGCATGAGAGAATGGTTTCGTCAATTGGAATCGCGGTTCGTCTTTTTGCTTCTGGGCGGAGCGATCCTCTTTTTTGCCTTCCTCTCCCTCTGGCAGCGCAACCAAATGATTCATCTCGGCTATGAAATTGAGCAGCTCCACCAGCAGAAGGCGGAATTGAGGCGGATCCATCAATCGCTGTTGGTGGAGGCGGAGAGTTTAAGCGCCATCGAACGGGTCGAGCAGATTGCCGCGCGTCAGCTCAAGATGTCGCCGGTGCTTCCCGAACAGCGAGTTTATATCAAACAAGCAAAAGACGGAAGAGCCGCTTCGGATCGGGAGGAGAGAGCGCGGTGATCTCAAAACGCTCCACATCCGGGGGGAAGCCTCCGTCCGGCTCCTCCATAAATAAACGTCGGGGGAATTCCGCGGTGCTGCTGGTCTCTTCGCTCCTGACGGTCGGATTTCTGGTCGTCTTGATTCGACTGGTGGTCTTGCAAGCGTTCCAACATGCGGAATGGTCGAAGCGCGCCGAACGGGAGCACGAAAAGAACGTCTCCATCGAGGCGGAGCGGGGAGCGATCTATGATCGGAATGGAACGGTCCTCGCCATGAATGTCGAGATCCCTTCGGTTTATGCCGTTCCGGGCGAGATCCGAAATGCCGCGGCGGTTTCTCGAAAGCTGGGGCCGATTTTAAACATCGATCCGAAGAGCCTGGCGAAAAAAATAGACGAGGGAAAAAACTTCGTTTGGCTGGCCCGGAAAATCGAGCCGGCGAAGGCGGAGCAGATCCGGCGTCTTCAATTGGAAGGAATCGGTTTTGTGATGGAGAGCCAACGCTTTTATCCGAAGCGGGCCCTCTTCGGCCATCTCTTGGGGTTCGCCGGTCTGGACAATCGCGGCCTGGAAGGGATTGAGCTGAAGTATGACACCACGCTGCGCGGAGAGAAGGGATGGCTGGTTTTGGAGAGAGACGCCCACGGCAAATCGATCTTCCCGAAGGATCTCAATTATATCGCCCCCTCCCGCGGCAAAGATCTCTATCTGACCGTCGATGAGGTGATCCAGCATGTCAGCGAGCGGGAGCTCGATCGGGTAGTCGATCAGACACACGCCAAAGGGGGGACGATCATCGTCATGGATCCTTGGAACGGGGAGATCTTGGCGATGGCGGTCCGTCCCCGCTTCAATCCCAACACGGTTCGAACGCATCAACCTTCCGAGTGGCGCAACCGGGCGATCACCGACGCCTATGAGCCCGGCTCCACGTTTAAGATTGTCGCCGCTTCGGCGGCATTGGAAGAAAAGGTGGTCGATCCAAACGAGCTGATCGATTGCGAGGAGGGTGCCTATCCGCTCTTCGGGACGGTGATTCACGATCATGAGCCGGTCGGCGTCGTTCCCTTTCGCCAGGTGATTGCGAAGTCGAGCAACATCGGAACGGCGAAGGTGGCGCAGCGTCTCGGCGAGAAACGTCTGTCGAGCTACATCACCGCCTTCGGCTTCGGAGAGCGTCTCGGAATCGATTTGTTCGGAGAGACCCCCGGCCTGGTTCGGGATCCGGGGCGCTGGTCAAAGCGCTCGCTCGCTTCGGTTGCGATCGGTCAGGAAATCGGCGTCACCCCGCTTCAGGTAATCACGGCGTTTTCCGCGATCGCCAACGGAGGATGGGTGATGACGCCTCATCTCGTCCGGCAGGTGAAGCAGATCGATCTGCAGCAGGTCGGCGGAGCGGGAAGGCTGATTAAAGAGTCCTCTCCTCAGGTCCGCCGAAGGGCCGTTTCGGAGGGGACGGCGCGGGAAATGGTTCGGATTCTTGAAGGGGTCGTCTCGAAATCGGGAACCGGGGTCAAGGCGACGATCCCCGGCTATACCGTTGCGGGGAAGACCGGCACGGCGCAGAAAATCGATCCCGCGACGGGCCGTTACTCCGCGCACGACTTCGTTAGCTCCTTTGTCGGATTTGCGCCGGCGGAAGATCCGGCTGTCGCGATTCTCGTCATGGTCGACGAGCCCGAAGGAGAAGCGTGGGGAGGGAGCGTCGCCGCGCCGGTTTTCTCCGCGATCGGTCGGGAGGTGCTCCACTATCTGAAGGTGCCGCCGCATCCTCCCGTCGCCGAGCAGGTCTTGACCGCTTCGCTGAACGTTCAGGATGAAGCGGAGAGCCACCCGGGAAGCCGTTCTCCGAAGCGCCGATTCACGGGCGCGGCCGCTCCAAAGAGGCCGACGGCGGCTTCTCTGCTGAACGTGTCGAGCGCCGTCGCATCCAACGGCTTGGCAACACGCCGCACACAGAGAGAGTTGCTTGAAACTGAGTGAGTGGTTAACGCTCTTTTCAGCCGTTGCGATCTCCGGGAAGGCCGATCTGGAGATCGCGTCGATCGCTTCCGATTCGAGGGAGGTGACGCCGGGAGGACTTTTTGTCGCTCTGGCCGGGGCAAAGCAGGACGGCCGTCAATATATTTCGGAGGCGATCCGGCGAGGGGCGACCGCCATCGTGGCGGAAGGAGCGTCGGGCGGGGTCGGTTTGAAGGACCGGAAAGCCGATCCGCCGCTTGTCTATATTCAGGTGGCCGACGCGCGACAGGCGCTCGCCCATTTGGCCTCTTATTTTTACGGCAATCCGACCGACGGTCTTCACCTCATCGGTGTGACCGGCACCAACGGGAAGACCACCACGGCCTTTCTGGCGCAAGCCCTGCTGCGAACGGCCGGTTTTAAAACGGGGCTGATCGGAACGGTCCGATTTGATCTGGGGGACACCCTCCGGACGGCGACGCATACCACGCCGGGGGCGCTGGAGCTGCAGTCGCTCTTCGCGGAGATGCGCAAGGCCGGCACGACCCATGTCGTCATGGAAGTTTCCTCTCACGCGCTCGATCAGGGACGGGTGGAGGGGTGCTGGTTCGACGCGGCGATCTTTACAAATCTGACGCAGGACCATCTCGACTATCACGGCACGCTGGAGGCCTACTTTGCCGCCAAACGAAAGCTCTTCGATCAGACGGGGATGACATTGGTGAACCTGGATGATTCGTGGGGAAAGCGCATCCGGAATGAGATCCCAGGACGGTGTTGGGGCTACGGAATCGCCGAGCGGGGCGACTTCTATCCGAAGGCGATGGAGATCGGCCCGAAAGGAATCGAGATGACGGTGGCGAGCCCGCTGGGGGAGATGGAAATCCGATCTCCTCTCGTCGGGCGCTACAACGTTTACAATCTCTTGGCGGCGATCGGGGCCGGGGCGGCGCTGGGGCTCTCGAAAGAGTCGATCGTTTCCGGGGTGGCCGCAATGACCGGGGTGCCGGGGCGATTCGAGAAGATCGACGCCGGCCAGCGGTTTTTGGTCATCGTCGATTATGCCCACACGGAGGATGCGCTGGACCGGCTGCTTCAGGCGGTGGCGGACCTTCACCCGAGCCGGATCATCACCGTCTTCGGCTGCGGCGGCGACCGCGACCGGGGGAAGCGGCCGAAAATGGGAGCGGTCTCCGCGCGTCACAGCGATGTCACGCTGCTGACCTCCGATAATCCGCGCAGCGAGCCGCCGCTCACGATCATTCAGGAGATCGAAGCGGGCCTTCGGTCGGCCGATGCGTCGGCGCACTATGAAATTCTTCCGAACCGGCGCGAGGCGATCGAGCGGGCGATCGATCTGGCCGAAGCGGGAGACGCCGTCGTGATCGCCGGCAAAGGGCATGAAGATTATCAGATCATCGGGGCGGAGCGTCTTCCCTTCGATGATCGGGAAGTCGCGCGCGCCGCTTTAGAGCGAAAACACGGGAGGCGGGCGGCGGGAGGCGTGAGGGGGAAGGGATGAAAACGGACCTTCGCCCGCAGGTTGTTTTGAATATGTGGAATGTTGAGGAAATAATGATAGGGTGTCGCGGCGAGCGGCGGGGGAATGTCTCGACGGAGGCGACCGGCGTCTCGATCGACACCCGCACGATCCGTCCCGGCAATCTCTTCGTCGCCGTCAAAGGGCCTCGGTTCGACGGCCATGATTTTGTGGCGCAGGCGTTGGAGCAGGGGGCGGCGGGCGCTGTGGTTGCCCGCTCCGAATTTCAAATACGGGAAGGAGCCTGGCGGTCGCTTCTCGATCGCCGTTTTTTGATCCTGGTCGACGATCCCCTCGCGGCGCTTCAGGCGTTCGCCGCCTGGCACCGGATGCGATTCAATCTCCCGCTGATCGGGGTGACCGGGAGCAACGGAAAGACGACGACCAAGGAGATGACGGCGGCGATCCTTTCTCAAAGAGGGCCGGTCTTGAAGACCGAAGGGAATCTCAACAACTATATCGGCCTTCCCCTCTCGCTGCTGCGCCTCGATTCCGGCCACCGGGCGGCGGTGCTGGAGATGGGAATCAGCCTGAAGGGGGAGATGCGGCGGCTCTGCGAGATCGCCCGGCCGACGATCGGCCTGATCACCAACATCGGTCCGGCCCATCTCGAATTTTTGGGAAGTCTCGAAGGGGTGGCCGAGGAGAAGGGATCGTTGTTCGAGGCGGTTCGCGACAACGGCACGGCAGTGATCAACCTCAACGATCCGCACCTCGCCCCCTGGGCGACGCGGATCTCGAAGGCATGGACCTTCGCGCTCGACGCGCCGGCCGATGTGACGGCGACCGAGATCCGGCCCGAGGGGTTGGGGATCGGATTTTCGCTGACGCTTCACCGCACGGGCGAAGCGGGGAGGATTCGACTGGCGACGTCGGGACGGCATCAGGTGGCGAACGCGCTCGGCGCCGCCGCCGTCGCCGGTGCGTTGGGATACGGTTTGGACGAGATTCGAGCGGGCCTGGCGGCCTTTCGGCCGGTGGCGCTGCGGGCGGAGGTGCTGGAGGCGAATGGAAAGACGATCCTGCTCGACGCCTACAACGCCAACCCGGCCTCGATGAAGGCGGCGCTGGAGATGCTCGCCGCCTTTCCCCGACGGGGAGCGGCCACCCGTAAAGTCGCCCTGCTCGGCGACATGCTCGAGCTGGGAACTTTTTCGGAATCGGCGCACCGGGAGGTCGGTGAGGCGGCCGCGCGGACCGGGGTCGATTTGCTGATCGCCGTCGGGCGGTGGGCCGAGGCGATGGCGGCGGGAGCGCGTCGGGCCGGAATCGCCGGCGAGAAGGTCGCGGCGTATGCCGATCTCCCGTCGCTTCAGAAAGAATTTTTAAATTATGTTCGGGAAGGAGATGTTTTGTTGATTAAAGGATCGCGCGGCATGCGGATGGAAACAGCGCTGGCCTGGCTCGGCGTCGAGCGGCCGGACCACGGAAAGCGGACAGAGGCTCCTCCTCTGGAGAAGGGAAAAGGTTAATGCTCTACCATCTTCTCTATCCGCTTCATACGGCTTATTCGTTCTTCAACGTTTTTCGATATATCACCTTTCGGACGGTGTACGCCGTGGTGACGGCGCTGGTGATCTCGTTCCTGATCGGGGAGTGGGTCACCGAAATGCTCCGCCGATATCAGATCGGCCAGCAGATCCGGACCGAGGGGCCGAAGTCGCACATGAGCAAATCGGGAACGCCGACCATGGGGGGCATTTTGATCCTGGTGGCGATCGTGGTCTCGACGCTTCTCTGGGCCGATCTGAAAAACCGGTATGTCTGGCTCGTCCTGATCGCCACGGTGGGGTTCGGCGTCATCGGGTTTATGGATGATTATCTGAAATGTATTCGAAAAAATTCCAAGGGGCTTCTTCCCCGATACAAGTTCAGCCTGCAGATCCTGGTGGCATTGATCGTCGCCCTGGGGGTCTACCGCTCGGCGGCCTACTCTCCTATTCTCTCGATCCCCTTCTTCAAAAATATCACCCCCGATTTGGGGGCGCTCTACATTCCGTTCGCGATCCTGGTCATTGTCGGGGCGTCGAACGCCGTGAATCTGACCGACGGACTGGACGGGTTGGTGATCGGCCCGATTACCGTGACCGCCGTTTCGTATATGATTGTCGCCTATGTCACCGGCCATCGGACCTTTTCGGAGTATCTTCTGATTCCCCATATCGACGGGGCGGGGGAGCTGGCGGTCTTCTGCGGCGCGATGATCGGGGCGAGCCTCGGCTTTCTCTGGTACAACGCCTATCCGGCGTCGATTTTTATGGGCGACGTTGGATCGCTTCCGCTCGGCGGCGCGCTGGGGACGGTGGCGGTGATCTCGAAGCACGAGCTTCTTCTCGTCCTGGTCGGCGGCATCTTTGTCGTGGAGGCGCTCTCGGTGATTTTCCAGGTCGCCTCATTCAAGTCGAGCGGGAAGCGGGTTTTTCTCATGGCGCCGATCCACCATCATTTCGAGCTGAAGGGATGGAAGGAGCCGAAGATCGTCGTCCGCTTTTGGATTGTCTCGATCATTTTGGCGTTGTTGAGTTTGAGCACCCTTAAATTGAGGTAGCATGCGCTCTTTCGGTCTTCGTCAGGCGGAACGAGCAAGGACGCGCACGGGAGCGGCATTGAAGGATTCGTTGAAGGGGAAACGGGTGGCCGTCGTCGGGATGGGGGCCAGCGGGGTCGCGGCCGCGTCGCTCCTCGTCCGAGAGGGGGCGCAGGTGCTGGTCACCGACGACCGGCCGAAGGAAATCCCGTCCGCGCTCTCCGATCTCTCTCAAGAGGCCCCCGGGAAAGGGACGCTTCGTTTTCAACTCGGCGGCCGTCGGGAGGAAGATCTCCTTTCGTCCGATTTGATCGTTCTGAGCCCCGGGGTTCCGTTGAAAACCCTTCCGGTCGAGAAGCTCCAGGCCCGCCGAATCCCCATCATCGGCGAGATCGAGCTCGCCTCCACGTTCCTGGCGGCCCTCACGGCCCCGATCATCGCCATCACCGGGACGAACGGCAAGAGCACCACGACCACCCTGGTCGGAGAGATCCTCAAGGGATGGGGGTGGAAGGTCTTCGTCGGCGGGAATCTCGGAACGCCGCTGTCGGAGGCGATCTCGGGGAGATGGGATTTCATCGTGGCGGAGTTGAGCTCTTTTCAGCTGGAGACCATCCGGACGTTCCGGCCCCGGATCGCCGCCTTGTTGAACGTCACCCCCGATCACCTCGACCGCTATCCCGATTTTCAGTCGTATCAGGAGGCGAAGTGGCGGCTTTTCGAAAACCAAGGGGAGGGAGATTACGCCGTCGTCAATCAGGATGATCCGGCGACGATGCCCCCGGCTTTGAAGGGCTCGGCGGTCTCCTTCAGCCGCCTCGCGATCCCGAAGCGGGGGGTCTATCTTCATTGGAGAGAGGGAGAAATCGTCTCGAACCTTTGGGGGGAGCCGGAGACGATCATTCGGGTGGAGACCTTGAAGATCAAAGGATCGCACAACCTGGAGAACGCGATGGCGGCGATCGCCGTCACCCTCCTCTGCGGCTGCTCCGCCGAAGGGATTCGGCAGACGCTGGTGAACTTTAAAGGACTCCCGCATCGGATGGAATTCGTTCGAGAGGTGCGCGGGATCAAGTATGTCAACGATTCGAAGGGGACCAACGTCGGCGCGGTGATCAAGTCGCTGGAGGGGCTGACCGTTCCGGTCGTCTTGATCGCCGGCGGAAAAGACAAAGAAAGCGACTTCACCCCGCTCAAAGAGCTGATCCACAAGAAGGTGAAGCGGCTCATTCTGTTGGGGGAAGCGCAGGAGAAGATCGCCCGCTGTTTTTCGGATCATCCCGCGGTGGAGCGGGTCGGGTCGATGGAGCAGGCGGTCGAGCGGGCCGCCGCCGCCGCCGAAGCGGGGGAGATCGTTCTTCTCTCGCCCGGCTGCGCCAGCTTCGACATGTTTCGCGACTACCGGCATCGGGGAGAGGTCTTCAAACAAGCGGTAGAGGGGCTTCCGTCATGACGATGAAGAAGACCGAGGGCGGAGTAAAAAACCATCCTCTTTTCGCTTCCATTCCGCAATCCGCAGCCCGCAATCCGCAATCATCCAGAACGCGGCGCGCCGCAGGCGATCGCCTCCTGCTGATGATTGCCCTTCTCCTGGGGATTGTCGGGCTGGTCATGATCTACAGCGCCAGCGGGATTTTAGCGGGGAAGAACTATCAAGACTCGGCCTTTTTTC
>SCUR01000084.1 GCA_004297235.1 Candidatus Manganitrophaceae bacterium
AGCAAGATCACCCAGACCAGCAGCCGAAAAGGAGACGGGGCGACGCGGACCAGGACCGAAGCGATCCAACTGAAGAAACCGGCCATCGCCAGATAAGCGACGACGAGCATCATGCCGAGCAGAAGCAGGAGGGTGTCCCAGTCGATGGCGATGTAGGCTTCTTGCAGGGAGAGAACGCCGGTCGCCACCATCAAGACGGCGCCCACGAGGGTCCCGGCCGGCATGTCGAGCGGAAATCCGGGGACGTTTCGAAAAGCGATGAAGGTATAGGTAAAGAGAAAGATCAGCAGCGAGGCGGTCACGGCCTTCTCACCCGCGCGTCGACGGCAAAACCGAAAGCATCGGGAGCGATTCCTCCTTCGATCCGGCGGCGACCTCGCCGATCAGATCGTAATCGTGCGCGGCGGTGATTCGGACCGAGACGAACTGGCCGGGGTTCACGACTTTATCGCCGGTGTCGTTGATCAGGACGACGCCGTCAACATCGGGCGCCTGTCCCTCCAACCGTCCTTCGAGCAGGAGATCGCTCTCCTTCGAAAGCCCGTCGACCAAAACGGTCTGAACGCTCCCGATCATCTTCCGTTGTTTGCGCCGGGAAATTCTCCGCTGCATCTCCAGGAGCGATCGCTGGCGTCTGACCTTCACCCCCTCCGCGACCGGATCGCCGAGCGGATAGGCGGAGGTCCCCTCCTCGTGCGAGTAGGTGAAGATGCCGAGCCGGTCGAATTCAATCTCGCGAATGAAGTCGGAAAGGACCCGAAATTCCTGGGCGGTCTCCCCCGGAAAGCCGACGATGAAGGTGCTCCGGAGGGTCACCCCCGGAATTCGGTCGCGCAATTTTTGAATCAGCCGCTCAATCTCGCGCCGCTTCCCCTTTCGATTCATCTTCCGCAAGATCGCGTCGTCGATATGCTGCAGCGGCAGGTCGATGTAATTGCAGATCTTCTCCTCTTCGGCAATCAGATCGATCAGGGGATCGGTGAAGTCGGTCGGATAGGTGTAGAAGAGACGGATCCACCGGATCCCGTCGATCCGGGTCAGCGCTTTGAGCAGGGTGACCAGCTCCCCTTTTTTCCGGCGATCCCATCCGAAGCTGGTGAGACTCTGCGCGATGAGGTTGATCTCGACGACCCCCTCCTCGGCCAGCGCCTGCGCCTCGCGGACGACCGAATCGATCGTTCGGCTCTGCAGATCGCCGCGGAAAGAAGGAATGCTGCAGAAAGAGCAGCGGTAGTTGCATCCTTCCGAAACCTTAATGTAGGCCCAATGTTTCGGCCCTAAGCGAAGGCGCGGGGTTTCCGGCTGATAGAGATAGGTCGGCGTCTCGGTAAGGCTCGGGCGATTGTCCGTCCGCTTGGGATTCAGAAGCGCCTCGCAGAGGGAGGCGATTTTCGGAAAGTCGCCGGTCCCGACGACGGCGTCGATCTCCGGAAGCTGATCGAGCAGGTCGCCCGAGTAGCGCTGTGTCAGACAGCCGGTGGCGATCAGCGCCTGGCAGCGGCCGCTTTTCTTGAGCTCGGCCATTTCGATGAGGGTCTCGATCGACTCTTCTTTGGCCTGATCGATGAATCCGCAGGTGTTGACGATGACCACATCGGCCTCCGCCTGCTCCGCGGTAAGTTCATATCCGGCCTGAAGGAGCGATCCGAGCATCACCTCGGAATCGACCTGATTCTTGGGACAGCCGAGGCTGACCAGACCGACCTTCTTTTTTTCTTTTGAACGCTTCAAACCGGCCTCTCCGACAAAGAACCGTCATTGTATGCCAACTCTCCCCCGAAAACAAGCGGTTCGAGACCGATCAATCTACCTTCCCCCTTTCCTCAATTCGACCTTCTTCGGGTCGTCTACCGATCCGATAAGCGTGATTCCCCGAAAAAGGGGTGAGGAGATACAGAAGGAACCGAAATCATACAGGGGCCGGAATGATCTGAAGGGAAGACATTCTCCCTTCCGGAAAACTTCCGGATTCCGGAAGAGGAAACCGCCCCACCCATATCGATGTTCGATGTCTCCGCCTTGTCAAACCGCCCTTTTTGCCTTTTCTTCTTCCATCCACAGCACGGCACACTGCTTGCTTTAGTTATCTGATCGTCATACCAACAATAAAAAGAGGGGGGGAAAGATGAATTGCAGAAAATGCGGCGGACTAATGGTAGCGGAGAAATTTTTATTCACATCGATCGAATCCCGTCCTTGGGACTATTTCGGGGCGCGATGCCTCTGTTGCGGGCGGATCGAAGATCCGGTGATCCTGGCGCATGAGATGAGGGCGCGGTTCCGGCACTCCAAAGTCAAGGCGTAGCAGACGGCGCTCGACCGATTTGCAGAGGAATCATCATTCTCGTCTGGAATCGTCCATTTTCGTTTTGATTGTGGAATCGCTCCGTTCCGATTCAGTATAATGGCCTGGCACCAGCCAAACGGAGCACCCCGATGGACTCTTTTTTTTCGACACCCCTGGAAACCAGACTGGCGCGTTCTCTGACCGAATCGCCTGAGCAGGCCGCCTTCATTCTCTTTCACTCGGTGGCGGCCGAGGTCCCGGCCTACCGCGACTTCCTGGAACGGGAAGGAATCGACCCGAGCCGGGTTCAAACGCCCGCCGATTTTCAAAAACTCCCTCTCCTTACCAAACAGAGTTATATGCTCCCCTATCCTCTGCCCCAGCGCTGCCGCGGAGGAAAGCTGCACGACTGCGAGATGATCGCCGTCTCCTCCGGATCAACCGGACAGCCGCTCTTTTGGCCCCGTTCTCTCCGGCACGAGTTGGATGTCGCCTTCCGGTTCGAGCAGATCTTTCGCGATGCCTTTCAGGCCAACACCCGTCCCACACTGGCGGTGATCTGCTTCACCCTCGGCACCTGGGTCGGGGGAATGTACACCGCCGCCTGCTGCCGCCTTCTCACGCAGAAGGGCTATCCGATCACCCTCGTCACGCCGGGCAATAACAAAAATGAAGTTTTTCGGGTGATCGAAACCCTCGGCCCGCACTTCGAGCAGGTGGTCCTCGCCGGTTATCCCCCCTTTATCAAGGAGGTGATCGATCATGGAGCGGCGCAGGGGGTCGATTGGAACCGGCATCGGATCAAGCTGATTCTCGCCGGCGAAGTCTTCAGCGAGGAGTGGCGGACCCTTGTTTGCGAGCGGGTCGGATCGAATGATCCGCTCCACGACACCGCTTCGCTCTACGGCACCGCCGATGCGGGGGTCTTAGGAAACGAGACGCCGGTGTCGATTGCGATCCGCCGGTTCTTCTCTCAACATCCCGATGCGGCGCGCACCCTCTTCGGAGAATCGCGCCTTCCGACCTTAGTCCAATACGATCCGTTGAGCCGCTTCTTTGAAGTCACGCCGGAAGGGACCCTGGTCGTCACCGGCGATCAGGGCGTGCCGCTGATCCGTTATCATATCGCCGACAAGGGAGGCCTCGTACCATACGACACGATGCTCCGATTTCTCAAAGCACAGGGAGCAGATCCCTTCCGAGCGTTGGAAAGCAAGCGGGGAGTCTATCAGCTCCCGTTCGTTTATCTCTTTGGCCGGGCCGACTTCACCGTCTCTTATTACGGCGCGAACATTTATCCGGAGAATGTCACCGTCGGTCTGGAGCAAGCGCCGATCAAAC
>SCUR01000085.1 GCA_004297235.1 Candidatus Manganitrophaceae bacterium
GCCATCCGGCGCAGGAACTCCCGCTCCGTCTGGCTGTTATGAAAGAGCGCCTCGGACTGCATCGCCAGCATCCAGATCAGCAACGCGGACGCTTCGGTCCATTTCCGCGGGGCCCTTCCGCCGAGTTGGAGGATGCCGACGACGCGGTTGTTGATCAGGATCGGAATGGAGATAACCGAATCGGTTTCCAGCAATGAGAAGTAATGCTCCATCTCTTTTGAGGCGTTCTCCGAGATGAAAATCGGCTTGCAGTACTGAAAGGTCCATCGGGCGATGAGATTTCCCTTTTCCAGCAGATGAGGGAAGCTCTTTCCGAATCCTCTTGAGGCCCTCAATTGAAGGGCGTTCTTGTGATCGTCCCAGAGATAGAACACCCCCCAATCATAGGGGACGATCTCGGCCGCCAGATCCAGGAGCGTGGTCAAGGAGAGCTCCATGTCGGCATGGCTGCCGGTAATCCGCGCTACCCGAAGGAGGACGTTCATCGCATGATAATGCTGCTGCGCCATCTCCTTGGTGAATTCGGGCGGCTTTTTAATAAAATATTCGTCCGCCTGTGGAGGCGGTTTTCTCGATATCGTTTTCATGGGTCGTTGTGAGGGTCCTCGGATCAGGAGGAGAGGCCGGTCTCAGCCCGCTCCCCCCTTCTTAGCCACTTCGGCCGCGATGAGGAGGTACGTTCCGGCAAGGAGGAAGAAGAGCGTTTCCGAAAGGCCCCATATCGGTCTATAGAATAAGATGCCGCCCAAAGGGAGCACGATCATCGATGGGATGGATAGCTTCTTAAACAAGGCTTCCCCTGATAACATGGAAAAGGACATCAGCGTCCTTCCCAAATCGAATTGAAATAATCCGGAGAGAATGGGTTTTCTGATCCGCCGCCTCGTCCGAGATCATCGGAATACTCCGCTTTTTCTCCTGCATCTCGACGAAGGCGGTTGAAGGAACGGTCTTCCCGGTCTGCGGCAGAGAGATCATCTTCGTTCATTTTTCTTCCCCCAAGTCGTGTTGAAAGCGCGGCCGATCTGCTGCGGATGTTTTTCGACTCCAAGGCAGAGAGGAAAGAGAGGATTGCTCCTCTCTTTCCTCTTTTTACCAGAAGGTCTTAACCTGCTTTCGAGATGGATGTCGCGACTTTTTCACCACCGCGTTCGACCATTGTGATATCGACTTTGTCACCCTTCTGGATTTTATCGAGCTGTGTTTTCTGACTTGGATCAAGCTTCAAGGTTTCTTCTTTGCCATCCTGGTTCTTGATATGGACGGTGCCCTGATCCTTGTTGATCTGCGTGACTTCGACACCGCTCAGCTTCTGTCCCTGAGCCATGCCGCCGGCGCCTTGATCGCCCGATGCACCTGGAGAAGTGCTCCCGGCGCCCTTATCGCTCGGAGCCCCCGCTCCCTGGTCTTGTGGACCCGCTGCATAAATCGATGAGAGTGAAGCCGCTCCGATAAGAGCGATGGAGAGCATGCCTGCCATGAGTAATCTTTTCATCTGTATCACCTCCCTTCGTTTTTGATGTGGGGTATGTCTCTTTTTTTCATGCGTTGCCTCCGAATGAAGATCGGGAGACGTTTCCCCTCCGGAATCGATTCCATCCTGTTGATCTCTGCGAATGAAATCCTTCCCCGATCGGGGTTCTGTTGCCCCGCATCTCGCGTTCGCGTTATGGGAACAAGACACTCGCCGTCAGACAAGCGTCGCCGTGTGTAGGAGCAAATTAAATGCCAGAGAGAAAATGGTGATTGAGTTGCAGCAACGCTGTCCCGGCCTCCTTTAAAAGGGCGACGTCCGATGGGAGGAGCGAAAAAGCTTGCAGATTTCCTGCAAAAACTCTTTCTCCGGAAAGAACTTGATTCGCAAAATTTTTTTAGAGTAGAATGGATTTAGATTTTTTTTCCGAGGGAAGGGGGAACCTCGTCCAGCTTGATGAAGCCCTGATAAACGGGCGAAAATCGGGCCTCCCGATTCCATCCTCGAAGGAAGGCCGTCCTCGCGGCCCGGGCGAATTGCAGGTTGGAATCCAAGAAGAGGCCGGATGATTGCATTCTCTCTATATATATAGAGGAGACTCCCGCGGGGGCGGCGAGGGCGTCCCCTCCGAGATCGGGGCCGGAGGTTGCCGAGAGAGATGCCTGAATGGAATGATCTCCGGCCGATCCGGCGCCGACTTGATTCCGCCTTTCCTACGGAAGTAGAAGAAGGGCCTGTGGCGGACCTTCGGAGCCGCGTCCTCCTCTCCCTCGACGAAAGGGGGCTTGGGTGTGATCGGAACGCTACAGGCTGAGGCCGAAGCGGTGCTGCGATCCAAGGAAAGACGAGAATGATCGATATCCCTTCGACGAAAGTCAACGAGAAAATTTTGCTGGTGGATGACGAGGAGGCCCTCCTCGAAACGCTTCGCAGCATCCTGGAGCTGGACGGCTATCAGGTGGTGACCGTCTCCAGCGGCGAAGAAGCGATCCAGACGATGGAGCGGAGCTCTTTCGACCTCATCTTGACCGATTTGAAGATGAAGGGGATCAGCGGTCTGGACGTCCTGGCCCACGCGGAGAAGCTTTGGCCGAGGCCGGTGACCATCCTTCTCACCGGTTATGCCTCGCTGGAATCTGCCGTCGAGGCGCTCAACCGGGGCGCCTATGCCTATCTCGTCAAACCGTTCGGCATCGAGGGGCTCAAGACGTCGATCCGGCAAGGGCTGGAAAAGCGGCGGCTCTCCGAGGTCGAAGTCCTTTATCAAATTGCCCGCACGTTCATCTCCACCCTTCAATTCGATTCCATCCTCCGTGAAGTCCTCCGCGAAGCCTCCCGGCTGACCGGTTTTCCAAGAAGTCTTTTTCTCCTCTACAAAGGAAGAGAGATGCGCCAGGTCGGGGAGACGGGAGACGACGCCGGCTGGGTCGATGCGGTGACCTCCCTTCTGAAAGAGGACACGGAGTTTTTAACACAGCTGGAAAAAGGGGAGATTGTCCTGATTCCGAACTCCGAGCGTGAAGCGCCGCAGGCCCATCCCATCTTGAGCCGCCTGGGGATCAAGACCCTCTTGGCCGTTCCGGTCATCTATCAAGGGCAGTTGGGCGGAGTGCTTTACCTCGACAGCCAGGCGGCGACGCCGGCTTTCACGAAAAGGGATTTCCGGCTGGTGGTCGGTTTGGCCGACCTGGCGGCGCTGGCGATTCAAAACGCCAGCCTCTTCGACGAGCTGAAGCGAATGAACCGAAACCTCCGGAAAACGAAATTGGCCTTGGAAGAGGCGAACCGGGAGTTGAAGAGTCTCGATCAAATGAAGACGAACCTGCTGTCGAACGTATCGCATGAGCTCAAGACGCCGATGGTCGCCGTCAAGGGATATACGAGCCTGGTGTTGAAAGGAAAGGCCGGCCCGGTGGCCGACCTTCAGAAGGAATATCTTGAGATCGCCCTCCGGAATATTCATAAACAGCTCGATTTGATCGACGACCTGCTCGACTTCTCGAAGCTGGAGACGAGCGAGCAAGCCCTCTCGCTGGAGCGGGTCGATCTGATCGACATGTTGAACGAGAGCCTGCAGCTGATCCGGCCCAAAGCGGAAGAGCGGAAAATCAAGGTCGTCTCTCCGGCCGAGGCGGGGCCTTCCTGGGTCTTCGCCCATCGTAAGAAAATGGGCCAGGTCTTCGACAATCTTTTTTCGAACGCCGTCAAGTTTACCCCCGAAGGGGGAAAGATTGCGATCCGATTGAAGGATCAGAAGAACGGGCGGATTCTCATTGCGGTTTCCGATACGGGGATTGGAATCCCGGAGCAGAAGCAGGAGAAGATTTTTGATCGGTTTTATCAGGTAGAGTCGTCCGAGTCGCGCCGCTACGGCGGGTTCGGTCTGGGCTTGGCCATCGCGCAAGACATCGTAAAATGGCACGGGAGCAAGATCCGGGTGACGAGCCGGCCGGGTCGCGGCGCGGAATTTAGTTTTTCTCTGGCGAAGCACGAATGAGCCCGCGGGCGCCTGCACCGGGATCGGTTCGTTTTACCCATGTATTCGGTTCAGAGCCAGCATGAAGGAGAAGCCATGAACACCGAAGTCGGTTCAAAGGAAAAACATATCTTGGTGGTCGATGATGAAGAGTCGGTCCGGCGCTATCTGGCCACCCTGCTGACCTCGGAGGGATATGAGGTCTCGTGTGTGGAAGGGGGGATGGAGGCGATCAACCTGATCAAGCAGCAGGTTTCCCCCTCCGCGGTGATCCTCGATGTGATGATGCCTCAGGTCGACGGGCTGGAGACCCTCCGAAGAATTCGCGAAATCGACGAGACCTTGCCGATCATCATGCTCTCGGCCGTCGGGCAGACGGCGACCATCGTCAAAGCGATGAAGATGGGGGCGTCCGATTATCTGACCAAGCCGTTCGAGGACGACGAGCTCGGGATCACCCTCGAAAAGGTCTTCGAGAAGATGACGTTGGTCCGCGAGGTGGAGGATCTGCGGGATCAGCTGAATAAGACGAGCGACTTTATCAGCATTAATGATGAGATGATCCGGATCAAGGAGATCATCCGGAAGATCGCCGGGACCGATGCGACCGTTCTGGTGCTCGGGGAGAGCGGCGTCGGAAAAGAATTGATCGCGCGCGCGATTCACGATCAATCCCTCCGGAGGGACAAGGTCATGGTCCGGGTGAACTGCGCCGCGCTGCCGTCGGAGCTGCTCGAAAGCGAGCTGTTCGGGTTTGAGCGGGGGGCGTTCACCGGCGCCATTCGGGGCAAAATGGGGAAATTCGAGCTGGCCAACGGCGGAACGATGTTCCTCGACGAAATCGCGGAGATGAGCCCGGGGCTTCAGGCGAAGCTGCTCCATGTGCTCCAGGACGGAGAGTTCTCGAAGCTCGGAGGCAAAAAAGATTTAAAGGTCGACGTGCGGATTGTGGCCGCCACCAACCAGAATCTGGAGAAGGCGATTAAAGAGGGACGTTTCCGGGAAGATCTCTACTACCGGCTCAATGTGGTGAAGATCGTGGTTCCGCCGCTGCGGGAGCGAAAAGAAGATATTCCGCTCCTCTGCCAGCACTTCTTCAAGAAGTTTCGGGCGCAGTACGACAGCGATATGGAGAAGATTCCCGAGACGATCATTGAAGCCTTCATGAGCTATGCCTGGCCCGGGAATATCCGCGAGTTGGAGAACATGATGCGCCGGTTGGTCGTCCTGAAAGATGAGAAGTACGTGCTCAAAGAGATGACCCTTCCGAGCGAATTGAAGCCCGAGCCGGAAAAAACGGCGGCCGCTTCCGAGCCGCTTTCCCTGAAAGAGATCAGCAAGCGGAAGACGGTCGAGGTGGAGCGGGACGCCATCTTCAACGCCTTGGTCGAAAACAACTGGAACAAGAAGCGCGCGGCGGAGACGTTGAACATCAGTTACCGCGCCTTGCAATACAAGATCAAGGAATATGGGATCGACCGGTAAGCCATTTCGGATGGCGGAGCATGAGGCGCCTAAAATCGATACAACGCCTCGACCATCACATGCCTTCCTTCCCGGGGGAGGTCCCCCGGAACCGTCGGAGGAAGCGGATCGGCGTACTCCTTATCCAGGAGGTTATGGACCGATCCCCGGAGCTCCAGCCCCTTGTTGAACTCCCTGGCGATCACCGTCAGATCGAGCAGCGCATAGCCCGGCGCGTCCTTTCGCGGGTCCCCCGGCGCCCGGGGCTTCTTCCCGCTCATGAAGAGATTGGCGTTGACATTCAGATGTTTGAACAGGGAGAGGTCGACTCCGACATTTCCCTTGTGGGCGGCGATGTCCGCGAGCCTCTGATCGGTGACCGTATTCTCCGCCTTCTGATAGGTGTAGTTGCCGTAGACCTCCGTCCCCAGGCGGAATATCTGCTTGCGCATCTCAACCTCGATCCCGTGGACGGCGGTCCCCCCCCGGTTGAAATTCTTGCTCGCCCCCGAAGGCTGCACCACAGGCACCACCTCATTGTCGATGTCGGTTTGAAAATAGCTGATCCGGCCTTGAGCGCCCCCCTTCCAATAGCCGAGGCTCGCCTCGTAGGTCTGAATGAAATCGGGCTCAAGTTCGGGATTTGCGATAATGGTCGGATTATTGACGAGATATAGCTCGCCGAAGGAGGGCGAACTGAAGGCCCTTCCGTACATCAGTTTGACATCCCACGTCTGGGCGAATTGCACCACCGCGGCGGCGCGGGGATTGGTGGTGCCGCCGAAATCGGAGTAGCGGTCGTGCCGGACGCCGAGGACCAGGTTCAGATAATTCGTCACGCGCCAGTCGTCCTGAAGATAGACCGCCCAGACATCCCGATTTTTTGAAAGGATCCAGTTCGCGAAATCGCTGATGTCCTGGACCGAGCCGAGCGGCGCGCCGGTGAGCGGATTCACGTTCGAGAGATGCTTCGGATCATAGAGCTGTCTCTGTTCAACCATCGCGCCGGCCGTCAACTGGTGGGTATCCGCCCATCGAAAATCGAGCTGCAATTCCACCCCCCGGTTTTGCTCCTTGTCGCTCAGGGCCGAGACCCACCCGTCGGCGTAGGGGCCGGTTCCTTCGGGAAGCAGCTCCAAATTCATATTCATGACGCTCCCCGTGACATATCCCTTGGCCGTCAATTTGACATTGTCCGTCAACCGGCGCTGGTAGGCCAGCTCTGAAAGATAATGCGAGAAGTCGAGTTCGGTCTCATCGTTGAGGGCATCGCTGAATCCGAGATAGGGGCCCCGCTCAACTCGGATCAATCGGGTGTTCAAAGAAAGATCTTTGTAGGCGACCTTGAAACCGGTATCGAGCGTATTGACAAAGTAGTCGGTCGTCCCCGACCGGCCGATCGCGTCTTGTTCCACCCTCAGCTTGGGGCCGTCGGTCGTCGCGTAGTCGATGAAGAAGGCGACGTCGAGGTCGCCGAACCGCTTGCCGGCCTGAACGTTGTACCGCCCGGTGTCGAAGGTGCCGCGGCCTCCGGAGACGATGACCCCGTCGATCTCCTCCCCCTGCTTCGTCACCACGTTGATGACGCCGATGAAAGCGTTGGAGCCGTACAACGCGGAGCCGGGCCCCCGGATGATCTCGACCTGTTTGATGTTGTCGACCGACATGTGCAGAATCGGCCACCCCGGCCCCGTGGTGAAATTGTCGTTGGCGCGGATGCCGTCGATCAGAACCAATACCCTTGCGTTATGGGGGGTCTTCGTCCCTCTGATTTCGATCTCGGTCTTTCCAAAGTTGTTGACGGTGACTCCAAACCCCGGAACCTGTCGGAGGATATCGGCCAAATCCCTCGCCCCCATGTTCCGGATCTGCCGCTCCGTGATGACCGTGGCGACGGCCGGCGCCTCCCGCACCGTCTGAAGGCGCTTGGTCGCCAGACTCAACTGCGCCTCCTGCTCGAAGAAGAGCATTTCCTCCTCGTCGATCCCGGCCTTTCCCCCTCCCCCTCCCGCAACCGGTAAGCCTTCTTCCGTTGATTGCATCTCCCCGGCGAAAAGAGGCGCCTCTCCCAGAAACACGCAGAGCAGAACCACAAGAATCGCTTTCCGTTTCATCCTTCACCTCCTCCGATTTGTCGCATGAGATCGGACAGCCTAAAATCGATACAACGCCTCGACCATCACATGCCTCCCTTCCCGGGGAAGATCTCCCGGAACCGTTGCAGGAAGCGGATCGGCATACTCCTTATCCAGGAGGTTATGGACCGATCCCCGGACCTCCAGCCCTTTGAAGAGCTCACCGGCGATCACCGTCACGTCCAAGAGCGCATAGCCCGGCGTATCCTTTCGAGGGTCGCCCAACGCGCGCGGCTTCTTCCCGATCAAGAAGAGATTGGCGTTGACGTTGACGTGTTTGAGAAGAGGGAGATCGACGCCGACATTCCCCTTGTGCGCCGCCACATCGGCCAGCTCCCGATGGGTCTCCGCGTCCTCTGTTTTCTGATAGGTGTAGTTGGCGTAGGCCGCGCCGGCCAGGCCGACCCGCCGCTTCACCTCCGCCTCCACCCCCTGGACCGTGGCCCCGCCCCGGTTGCCGAAGATGAAGAGACCCGAAGGCTGGGGGAGCGGCTGAATCTTGTTGTCGAAGTTGTTGTGGAAGTAGCTGATCCGTCCCTCTGTTCCGCCGGTGGTGTATCCGATGCTCGCCTCGTAGGTCCGCATCTCCTCCGGGTCGAGGTTCGGATTGCCGAGCTACGCCGGGTTATTGATAAAATAAAGCGCGCTAAAGGTGGGGGCCATGAAGGCGGTCCCGTACATCAATTTGGCATCCCATCCCCGGGCAAAATGCCAGACGGCGGCGACGCGGGGATTGGTTGTGCCGCCGAAGTCGGAGTAGCGGTCGTGCCGAATACCGAAGACCAGGTTGACATCGTCGGTCACATCCCAGTCGTCCTGAAGATAGACCGCCCAGATCGCTCTGGTCTCCTCCCGAATATAGTTTCCTCCCTCCGTAATGTCCTGCACCGGACCGATTGGCGCGCCGGTCAGCGGGTCAAAGTTGGCGATGTGTTTGGTGTCATAGACGCTTTTTCGCTCGACGACGGCGCCGACCGTCAGCAGATGGGCCTCGGCCGCCCGGTAATCGAACTGCGCCTTGAAGCCGCGCATCTGTTCCTCGCCGGAGGGGTTGCCGATCATCCCGTCGGTGAAGGGTCCGGTCCCCTCCGGAAGGAGCTCCCAATAAAAATCTTCCATGCCTTGAACAAGATATGTCCTGGCGGAGAGGCTGCCGTTCCGGCCGAAGCGATGCCGGTAGGCCAATTCGGAGAGGGCAAACCAGGCATCCAGATCCGACTCATCGTTGACCGCCAGGAGGAGTCCGAAGTAAGGGCCTTGCTCCAACCGGATCAGCCGGGTGTTCAGCGTGAGATCTTTGTAACCGATTTTCAGGCCGGCATCCAATCGGTCGATGCCGAAATCGGTGACCCCCGAATTTCCCAAAGCATCGCGCGGGATTTCGAGCGCCGGGCCTTCCGTCCGATAGTAATTGAGGAAGAGGGCCACGTCGAGATCGGCAAACCACCTGCCGGCCTGCAGATCGAGCTTGACGGCGTCGAAACTCCCCCCCCTCCCGACACGGCCACGCCGTTCATGTCGCCCCCCTGTTTCGTCACCAGGTTGACGACACCGATGAAGGCGTCGGAGCCGTGCAGCGCGGAGCCCGGCCCTCGGATGATTTCGATCCGCTTGATGTTGTCGATCGACATCTTCATCATGGCCATCGCCAACCCGCCGTGGACCGCTTCGTTGACCAGAATGCCGTCGATGAGAAACAGGACCCGCTCGGAGTTGAGACTCTTGATCCCCCGGATCTCGAATTCGGACCTTCCGAAGTGTCCGATCGTTGTTCCGAAGCCGGGGACCCGCCGCAGGATATCGAGGAGGTTCCTCGCCCCCATGTTCCGGATCTCCTGTTCGGTGATCACGGTCGCGATCGCCGGCGCTTCCCGGACCGTCTGAAGATGTTTGGTCGCGATGCTGAGCTGATGGGCCTCTTGTTCGAAGAAGCGCATCTCTTCCTCGATCCGGGCCTCCCCCTTTTCAGCCGCCGTTATGTTCTCGATCGAAGGTTGCATCTCCTCGGCAAACAGACTCAGCGGCCCCGGAAACACCGAGAGCAGAACCACAAAAAAGTTTTCCCGGTTCATCGTCCTCTTCTTTCTATCGTCTTGTGAAGGGGCGACACGGTTATGCACACAGGCTCCTCGGAAATCGTATTTTGTCGGTTCTGCCTGACGAGCGTGATGAACACGCACGCGCGTCGCATGGTTCACATTCGCTCACGATGTGAGCGGAGGCACTTCGTACTCGATCCGTAACGGCAGATTCCTCGCCGCTTGCGGCGGGGAGCTTCAATGAAGCGGACACTCCATTCGACGCGCTTGTGTCGAATAAAACACCAGGAAAGTATATCTCCTAAACGCGTGCTGTCAAATTTGTCTCTGATCCGTCGCGTTGGATGTCCGAAGAGGACGATCCGCAGGACCGATCAAGTTGATGTTCGTAGGGGAGGTCCCGCCTCTCTCCTCGCGGGTGCGTGGGACTTCCTTGATGCGCAGGTCCGATTCGCGATAAGGCCGTCCGTCGAGCAACGAGTGGCGTCTCGCGGTCGCGTGGGTCTCCCTCGTCCGCAATCGACTTGTTGCATCTTTTTGCATCTTTTTCCGAATCGTCTGCATCATTTGGATCGGTTGATTCATCCTGCCTTGTTTCCGCAATCCAAATTCGGATTTTATCGGGGGCACGGCTTTTGCTCTTTTCCGCGCCTATAATCATGAATGGTTGTGGAGGAATTATGTTTCGGCGAAAGTCGGTCAGCGGATCGTGGTTTCCATTTTTCATCGCGGCGTTTCTCATCACCACACAGACCTCCCCCGCCCAATCGCTCTCTCCCGGAGAGGGAGAGGCCAAGCGGGGAGGGGAGCTGGAAGCCAAAGCGGACGCGCGGGCGGAGGCGGGGAAGCGGCCCGATGAGTATGTCCTCGGTCCCGGCGATGTCATTCAGGTGGTCGTCTGGAGGAACGAGCACCTCTCCAAGACGGTGCCGATCCGTCCGGACGGAAAGATCTCGTTGCCGTTGGTGGACGATCTTCAAGCGGCCGGGACGACCCCTTCGCAATTAAAAGAGATGGTGGCCAAGGGATTAAGACACTATATCGATAATCCGATCGTGACGGTCATCGTCTCGGAGGTCAACAACTACAAAGTCTCCGTGCTGGGCGAGGTGAAGAAGCCCGGGGTCTATCTCCTCAAGGGAAGAACCACCGTCCTGGAAGCGATCTCGATGGCGGAGGGATTCACCGAATTCGCTACGACCAACAATATCCTCCTCATGAAAAAGGCGAAGGGACAACGGTATCGGTTTGATTACCGCGCCTTCGTCTCCGGCGAAAATCTCGACCAAAATGTCTACCTCGATCCCGGTGACGCCATCATCGTGAAATGAGGTCTGCCGACGCGTCTGGAAACGGGCCTCTCTTCGATCCGGCAAGAGAGGTAGGGAGACTCTGTGTGCGATCGGTCCTCTCCTGTCATTTTAAGTTCGGTCTTTTTCTTCGACTTCTCCTCATCCACCTGATCCTTTTAAAGGCGGGCCCGGTCGCGGCACAACTTTCCCTGGAGAGCGATCCGGCGACCCCGTCCGAGCCGGAGCCGCCCCGGCTTCATTGGACCCCCGCGCTCGAAGTCGTCTACGAGTACGACGACAATATCCTCCTTCGGGCTGTCCGTCGCGAATCGGATTACATCACACGGGTGACCCCCGGATTCAATCTGCTCGTCGAGCAGGAACGGGTCAAGTGGGTGACCGATCTGAAGGCGGAGTTTGCCTTCTATCGCGACCATCCCGATTTATCGACCTGGGATCGATATCAGAACCTCCATACCGTCTTGACCCTTCGACCGTCGGGCGTCTGGACGTTCGAATTCGGAGACAGCTTGACCCACTCCAACGATCCGACGCGGCAGTTGGACCTTGTCTTCCGGAGAACCGAATACTATACCAACCTTCTCAATCTGAAGGGGAGCTACCGGTTCTCGCCTCGGTTGACGCTGGAGGGAGAGGCGATCAACCGGATCAACCAATTCAAAGATCCGGCGCTGGTCGATGTCAGCGAGGATGATCTTGCCGCGGGCCTTTCCTATCGCCTGACGCCGCTCGACACCCTTTCCGCGAAGTATCAGTACAGAAATTTCCAGTTTGAAAATCGCGGGCACACGGAGACGCACACCGTGAGCGGAAAAGAGCAACATCGATTCACCGAGACCCTCACCGTGGACGGAATGCTCGGCGTGATCGGGATCGTCGATCGCGGAACGACGCTCAACTACCTTCTCGTCGGGTTGGGGGCCGAGCAGAGATATAGCGCCACGGTGGTGTTCCGCGCCGACTTTCTTCGCGACGTCTCCGTTGTCGGCGGCCTCTCCGGAACCTTCATCTCCAACACCCTCTCCGGCTCCGTCACCTTCCATGTGACGCAGTGGTTCGATTCGATCCTGGCCGGCAGCTGGTCGCTTCAGCAACCGGTCCTCTCGACCCGATCCGACATCGACACCATGGGACTGAGGATTGAAGAGCAGGTCAAGATCACCTCTTGGCTGAAGGGCGTGGCGAATTATTCCTACTTCCGGCAGAATTTCCATGACGAGGGAGTGCGCGATGTCTATAACAATCGTGTCTTCATCGGACTCACCGCTTATACCACCTATCCTCCTCCGTGATTCGAGATGACCGGACGATCCTCCCTTCGCTCGGACCCCGCGCGGAGGGGAGTGAGGCGGCGCTCGACGGGATCTTCTTCTTCCATCCTCTTCCTTTTTGAAGCCACGATCTCTCTCCGAAAAGTTTGCAAATTATTTCTCAAATGATGCGGCGTTCTGTCTTTATTTGCCGGCGCAATTCTTTGCAGAAGATGTGCAAGGGATGAAGCGGTCCTGAAGAATTCATTTCGAAAGGTTCGGAGGGGCGGGCCTCACGCGTTCCGCAGGGAGGGCGGATGCGGCATGGCTTTTGCTCCTTTTGCCCATCGATGAGGCGAAGATAAACATGAAGTCAGAGAGGATCATTCATCCTCCTCGATGGACAGATCCGAGGCGACCTTGAAAAGGAAAGTGCTCCTGCTGGGGGGGCCGTGGGAAAAACAGACCCAGTTAAAGTCGATGCTCCTGCGTCTCAAATATGCGGTTCTGGAATCGAGCCGGCCGTTCGATTCGAGCGAGACCGATTTGATCCTCCTCGATATGCGCGGAGAGGAGCCCCCTTCGTGGGAGCGGCTCAAAGCGCTGAGGCAAGAGCAAGGAGAAATTCCGGTGATCGTGGTCGGCGAAAAGAGAATCGATTACATCGTGACCGCGATGAAGCTGGGCGCGTCGAACTACATGTCGGAGCCGTTCGACACGCAGGAGCTGAAAAACGCGCTGATGAACATCATCGACGAGCATCACTTGGTCTCGGAGATCGCCACCTTAAGCGAGATCGCCAAGGAGCAGCCCTCCTGGCTTCTCTCCTCCTGCAGCCCGTCGATGAACGAGGTGAAGAAGATCGTGGAGCAGGTCGCCGGGACCGATGTGACCGTCTTGATTCGCGGCGAGTCCGGGACCGGCAAAGGGGTGGTGGCCCGCGCGATCTACCTGAACTCCAAACGGCGCGAGACCCCCTTTATCAAAATCAACTGCGCCGCGCTTCCCAAAGAATTGCTCGAGAGCGAGCTCTTCGGATATGAGAAAGGGGCGTTCACCGGCGCCTATCAGAGCAAGGCCGGCAAGTTCGGCCTGGCGCACGAGGGGACCATCTTCCTCGATGAGATCAGCGAAATGCACGCCTCTCTTCAGGCCAAACTCCTCCACGTCCTCGAGACCGGAGAGTTCTCGCGTCTGGGGGGGGAGGAGAATGAGAAGGTGAACGTCCGGATCATCGCGGCGACGAGCAGCCATCTCGAATCGGCCGTCCGGACCGGACATTTCCGGGACGATCTATTTTATCGTCTCAATGTCGTCGCCATCCGGATTCCGCCCCTGCGGGAGCGGAAGGAGGAGATCCCGGTCTTGGCCGAATATTTTCTCCGTCAGTATCACCATGAATACAATAAAACCTATCGGCCGCTCTCCCCGGAAATCTTGGCGGCGTGCATCCATTACGACTGGCCGGGGAATGTGCGGGAGCTGGAGAACTTCATCAAGCGGATCGTCATTTTGGGGGAGGAGCACTGCAATCTTCCGCTGCTCTTGTCCAAAGGGGGGCTCTCGGCGGGAAGAGCCGATCCGTCCGGTTTTTCCCTCAAGCAGGTCAGCCGCGACGTCGCCAAGAAGCTGGAGAGCGAGGTCATCCGGAAGGTCTTAAACCAGACCCGTTGGAACCGGCGAAAGGCCGCCGAGATTTTAAAGATCAGCTACCGGTCCTTGCTTTACAAAATCAAAGAGGGGGGGCTCGAAACTTCCTCTTAATCCTCCATACAACCATGGGATGTCTCAAATGCGCGCGGGTGTATTGATCGCGACTTTATTGCTTTCTTCTTTGATTTTGGCGGCGTGCGCCGATCCGGTGACCGAGGTGCCCAATTTCCGACGGGTTCCCTCGACGGAAGAGCGCGCTTACGTGATCGGGCCCGACGACCTTCTGCAAATCGTCGTCTGGAAAAACGAGTCTCTCTCGAAAGAGGTCCGCGTCCGCCCGGACGGAAAGATCACCCTCCCTTTGATCAACGACGTTCAGGCGGGCGGGATGACCCCGTCGGTTCTGCGGGACGTCATCTCGAAGCGGCTGGAGAAGTTTGTGGAGGTGTCGGGGGTCACCGTGATCGTCAAGGAGATCAACAGCTCGAAGGTCTCCGTTTTGGGACAGGTCAAGAAGCCGGGGATCTATCCGCTCCGAAGCGATCTCACCGTGCTCGATGCCATCGCCATGGCGGAAGGCTTTAACGAATTCGCGGCGACCGATCGAATGGTGATTATTCGAAAGAACGGCAAAGAAACCCATTGGATCAAGGTCCGCTACAACGACATCCTCCAGGGACGGATCGCGGGGGACCATCTCTTCCTCGCCTCCGGAGACACCCTGGTGGTGCCATGAAGATTTCGGAACGCGGATTTCGGATTGCGGAATAAGAGACGAAGAGCGAAAAGATCGGTTTTCTTTTTCCCATCCGCATTCCGAAATCCGCAATCAAATATTCGTCTGTATTAGGGGAGAACAATGCGCGAACAGAACTCCGTCTCAATCGGCTATCTTCTCGAGTGGTTTCACCGAAGAAAGCACTGGATCTGGCTGACGGCGCTGATCGTCTCCGTCGTCTCGGTGGTGATCGCCGTTCGATTGCAGAAGATCTACCGCGCCACCTCGATCGTTCTCGTCCAGCCCCATCGCTTTCCGGAACAGGTGGCCCGCACGTACGATCTCTACCGGATGGAAAACCGGCTGAAGGCGCTCAGCGAGGTGATCTACAGCCGCACCTTTCTGCAGCCGGTCATCGACGCGGAATCGCTCTACCGGGACTGGGTGGGCCAACGAACCTCCGATGAGATCATCGAGCAGATGCGAAAAGACATTCATATCGACATCAAGGCGAACGACGTCTTCAGCCTCTCCTACGACGGGCCGGATCCGGGAAAGGTGATGAATGCGACCAACCGGATCGCGAAGCAGTTTGTCTCGCTGCTGCAGCAGCAGGTCGCGGTGACCCCCACCAATCCGCAGGTCGAGTTCCTGGAGACCAAGCTCAAGGAGCTCTACGCCCAGGCGGCCGATCTGCAGACGAGTTACACCAAAGATTATCCCGAGCTGATCAGTCTGAGGAAGAAGATCGCCGAGGTGGAAGCGGTTTTACGGGCCGAGAAGCGGGCCGCCGGGGAAGCCATTGCGAAGGAGAAGCCGGCCACGGTCGATTCCGAGTTTCAGAATGCGGAAGCCCGCATCATCGACGCGGCGACCCTTCCGATGAAGCCGTATAAACCGAACCGGACCCTGGTCGCCTTGATCGGCTCGTTGATCGGGCTGGGGCTCGGCATTGGGCTGGCGGCGCTGGCGGAGATCTCGGATCGGACATTCCGATACGCGGGGGACCTGCAACAATATCTCGGGCTGCCGGTTTTGGTCTGCATCCCGCAGGTGGAAACCGCCGGCGATCTGAGAAGGGCCCGCATTCGGCGGCGGCTGATCTGGGGGCTGAGCCTGATCGTGCTTTGCCTGACGCTGTTTTATCTCTATCAAAACCCGATCAGCCTCAGCCGATTGGATGCGGCGACGGTCCAATTCCAGGAGAAATGAGGAGAGGAAGATGCGCGGAAAGTTAATGGGAAGCGCCCGTTTTGACGACCACCTGGTGGTTCTCACCGAACCGAAAGCGATTGCGGCGGAGCAATACCGCGTCCTCCGATCCCGGATCGAGCACCTGTCGCAGGAGAAGGGGTTCCGGACCTTCATGATCACCAGCCCGGTGGTCGGCGACGGGAAGTCAATGACCACCGCCAACCTGGCCCTCAGCATGGCCCAGACGAAAGACCGGCGGGTGGCGCTGGTCGACTGCGATCTGCGGCGGCCGTCGCTTCATCGGCTGTTCGGAATGCGGATGAAGGAGGGGCTCATCGATGTTCTGGAAGAGCGAAGCCCGCTGGAGACGGCGTTGGTTCCGATCGAGCACCCGTTGCTGGCCTCCGGTTCGCTCTCCTTTCTCCCCGCCGGAAGAGCGAACGCCGCCTCTCCGGAATGGCTCGGCTCCGCCAAGATGAAAAAGCTCGTCACGATTCTGTCGGAGCGGTTCGAGATGGTCTTTTTCGACACCCCTCCGATTCTCCCGCTGGCCGATGCGGCCGAATTGGGGAGCGCCGTCGACGGGGCGATTCTGGTTCTCCGCTCCGGAAGCACCTCGGTCGAAGCGCTGACGCTGGCGATGCAGAGCATCGATCTTCAGAACTGGATCGGCGTGGTCCTCAACGGCGTCGATTTCGAGCGATCCTCGCAATACAGCGGCGTCTACGCCTCCTACCAAAAAACCTATTCGGCGCAAGCGATCGAGGGAAGAGGGAATCACGATGATTAAGCTGTTCAATCGATCCGTCCCTAAGCGGAGCATCTTCTTCTGCCTGACGGAGGATCTTCTGATCTGGCTGGCCGTCGTCGTGAGTGTTTTGATCTTTCCCCTTTCGGGAGAGTCCTTCCATATGGACGGCCGCCTGATCCTGATGCAGGGGCTGATCCTCGCCTCCATCTTCCACCTCACCCTCTATTACAGCGACCTGTATGATTTTTCCTTTTTCCCCCCCGATCGGGGCCACCTGATCCGGTTGGTCCGCGCGGGGGGAATCGGTCTGCTGGCTTTCGGAGGGATCGTTGCCCTTTTTCCGGCCTGGCTTCCTCCCGGAAAAAGTTTCCGTATCTCCGTGGTCCTCAGTCTCCTGCTGATCTTCGTCTGGCGCACCTTCTACGGTCGCGTTCTGGAGAAAATGGAAGACCGAATTCTGATCTTGGGGACGCAGGAGGTTGCCCGCCGCGTGGCGCAGGAGATCTTGAAACGAAAAGGGCTCGGTCTGAAAGTGGTGGGATTCCTCGATGAAGATGCAAGCCGCCTCGGCCAGAGCGTGGTCAATCCGAAAATTATCGGGACGTACGATCAGCTCCGTACGATTCTCAAGAGAGAGCGGGTGGACCGGGTGGTGATCGCCGCGTTCGAGAAGCGGGGCCGGCTGCCGATCCGGGAAATCTTGGGGGCGAGGACGCAGGGGATCGAATTCATCGAAGGGACCCGTTTCTATGAGCAGATCAGCGGCAAAGTCTTTATGGAAGACGCCAAGCCGAGCGGCTTCATTTACGCCGACGGATTTAACAAGTCGGGTTTCGCCCGGTGGAGCAAACGGATGACCGGCATCCTCGTCTCCTCGGCCATTCTGATCCTGACCCTTCCGCTGATGATTCTTTTGGGGATCTTGATCAAGCTCGATTCTCCCGGTCCGATCTTCTTCCGGCAGGAGCGGGTGGGAGAGGCGGGGAGGCCGTTTATGTTGGTGAAGTTCCGCTCCATGCGCCAAGACGCCGAGGCGGCGAGCGGTCCGGTGTGGGCGATGGAGGACGACCCCCGCGTCACCCGCGTCGGGCGGATCATCCGAAAGCTCAGATTGGACGAGCTTCCCCAAATCTTAAACGTGCTGAAGGGAGAGATGAGCTTCGTCGGACCGCGGCCCGAGCGCCCCTATTTCGTCGAGCAGCTCTCGGAGCAGATCCCTTTTTATTCGCTTCGGTTCGCGGTGAAGCCGGGGGTGACCGGCTGGGCCCAGGTTCGCTATCCGTACGGCGCCTCGGTCGAGGATGCCCGGGAGAAATTGAGATATGAGCTCTATTACATCAAAAACATGTCGATTCTTTTTGACCTCTGGATCATTTTCCAGACGGTCAAGATCGTGCTCTTTGGAAGAGGGGCGAGGTGAATGAGGAAACAGCGATCCGCCATCGGCACTCAGCGAAAGATTCATAAAAGCTTTTAAGCGGACGGCGGACCGCTGGCGGCGATGACTTTCTTGTATCTGGAGTTTGTATGTGCGGCATTGTCGGATATGTCGGAAATCGGAACACGGTGGACGTTTTGGTGGAAGGGCTCAAGCGATTGGAGTACCGCGGCTATGATTCGGCCGGCATCTGCTTCTTCACGGAGGGGGGGATGGCGGTGAAGAAGGAAGTGGGGAAGCTGATCCAGCTGGAAAAAAAATTGGCCGAGGAGAAGGTGGGCGGCGGGACGGGCGCCGGCATCGGCCACACCCGCTGGGCGACCCACGGGGAGCCGAGTGTGCGGAATGCCCATCCCCACCTCGATTGCTCCGGGCGATTTTCCGTCGTTCACAACGGCATCATCGAGAACCATGCCGTGTTGAAGAGGCAGCTGGAAGAGGAAGGACACCGCTTCGTCTCCGACACAGACACGGAAGTCATCGTCCATCTGGTCGAGAAGTATTTCGAGGGGGATCTGGGCGAAGCGGTCCGGCGGGCGTCGCTGGAGCTGGAGGGGAGTTTCGCCCTCGAGGTGATGAGCGCGCGGGTTCCGGATGAAATCGTCGCCGTGCGGCGGGGGAGCCCGTTGGTGATCGGAGCCGGCCGGGGGGAGCAGTTCATCGCTTCCGACGTCCCGGCGTTGATCTCCCATACCCGCGAGGTCTTCTGGCTGGAGGAGGGAGAGCTGGCGATCGTCCGTCCGGAGGGGGTCCGGGTTCTCGACTCGATTTCCGGAGACCCGGTCCGGAAGGCGTTCCAGCATGTCGCTTGGGATGCGCAGCAGGTCGAGAAGGGACCATTCCCGCACTTCATGTTGAAAGAAATTTACGAGCAGCCCGGCGTGATCATGGAGATGGCGCGGCGGGAGGTCCTCTTTCAGGGGGCGCCGCCGGAGCGCCGCTTCGCCGGGGCCGACGCGGTCTCGCAGATTTATCTTGTCGCCTGCGGCACCTCCTGGCATGCGGCGCTGGCCGGGAAGCGGATGATCGAGAAGATGACCCGATTGCGGGTGGAGGTCGATATCGCTTCCGAATTTCGATATCGGGAGCCGATCCTTGATTCCAAAACGATCACGATCGGGATCAGCCAGTCGGGAGAGACCGCCGACACCCTCGCCGCGCTGCAATTGGCCGCGGAGAAGCAGAGCGCGGTTTGGGCGATCTGCAACGTGGCGGGAAGCAGCCTCACCCGGATGGCCGAGACGGTCTTCTACACCCAGGCCGGTCCGGAGATCGGGGTGGCCTCGACGAAGGCGTTCACCTCTCAGTTGGTCGCCCTTTACCAGCTGGCCTGTCACCTCGCGGAAGTCCGGGGAACCCTTCCTGTCTCGGCGCAGGAGCGGAAGGATCAGCTTTCCGCCCTGGCGAAGCAGGTCCAGGAGATCCTTCAAAAGGATGAAGAGATCCGGGCGCTGGCAAGCGAATATTGCCAAAAGCGTGATTTTCTTTTCATGGGGCGGGGGATTCATCATGCGATCGCTCTGGAGGGGGCGTTGAAGCTGAAAGAGATCTCCTATATTCACGCCGAAGGATACCCGGCCGGCGAGATGAAGCACGGTCCGATCGCCTTGATCGATCGAGAGATGCCGGTCGTTTTTCTCGTCCCCCAAGATGCCGTTTACGAAAAGGTCCTCGGAAACATCGAGGAGGTCCGGGCCCGTGGAGGAAGGATTATCGCATTGGCGGAGGTGGGGGATGAGCGTGTTGCCACAAAGGCCCACCACGTTATTTATCTCCCGAAGAACAACACGTTTTTAATCTCCGTGTTGATGACGATCCCCTTGCAACTCCTGGCCTATCACATCGCGCTTCAAAAGGGATGCGATGTCGATCAACCGAGAAATCTGGCCAAGAGTGTCACCGTGGAGTAAGGGGCCTCACAGCCGACGTCCCCCTCTCTTTTTTAGAATAAAGGAAAGTGACGTGAGTGTGGTTAAGTCTGTTTTCTGGCTATCGTTTCTTGTGGTTCTCTACACCTACATCGGTTATCCGCTGATTTTATCCGCTTGGCGCTTCTTGGGAAAAAAGCGGGTTCGAAAGGGAGCGGTCCTCCCCTCGGTTTCGGTGATCGTCGCGGTGTACAACGAGGAGGGGAACATCGAGCGTAAATTGAAAAACCTTTTCGACCTCGACTACCCCGCCTCTCTTTTGGAGATCATCATCTCCTCGGACGGCTCGACCGATCAGACCGAAGCGAGGGTGACCCGCTGGCAAGAGCGGCATCCGAACGGGCCTTCCCTGCTTCTGTTGACGGCGCCGACCCATGTCGGAAAGGCGGCGGCCCTCAACCGGGCGGTCGCCCACGCCCGAGGGGAGCTCCTCGTCTTCACCGACGCCCGGCAACGGCTTGACCGAAGGGCCGTCGCCCTATTGGCGACCAACTTCGCGGATGATCAAGTCGGCGCCGTCAGCGGCGAGCTGATTTTAATGGAGCGGCCGGAAGGGGAAGGGGCGGCCGGCGTCGGGTTGTACTGGCGCTATGAAAAGTGGCTTCGAAAAATGGAGAGCGATGTCGATTCGACGTTAGGGGCCACCGGCGCGATTTACGCCGTCCGGAAATCGCTCTACGAGCCGATTCCGGCGGAGACGATCTTGGACGATGTCCTCATTCCGATGCAAGTGGTTTTCAGAGGATACCGGACCGTCTTTGAGCCGAAGGCGCGGGCCTATGATTTCATCGCCAAGGGGGCGGGAAGCGAGTTTGTCCGAAAGGTCCGAACGCTCTCCGGCAATTATCAGCTTCTCTGGGAGGTCGGCCCGCTCTGGTCCTGGAAGAAGAACCGTGTTTTTTTCCAATACTTCTCGCACAAGGTGGCTCGGCTGGCGGTTCCCTTCATGCTGATGTTGCTGATGTTGTCGAACCTTTTCTTGATGCAAGGAGTTTACTTTGTCTTTTTTTGGCTTCAGGTCGCTTGGTACGGCTTGGCTATATTGGGAGGAATGTCCTATGGGAAGGTCTATCCGAAAACAACACCGTCGGCCGTTTCAGGAGCGGAGGCTGAGCGTGGTCCGGCCCGCTGACGCCATTCCCATTCGGGATGAAAAAGAAAGTTTGAACATCGCCGCGGGGAGCGCCGGCCGGCTGCTTCGCGGGATGCTTCAATTTCCCTTCACCTTCGTCGC
>SCUR01000086.1 GCA_004297235.1 Candidatus Manganitrophaceae bacterium
GTGTTGCAGGCGTCGGCGGATCGGGGGCCTGCAGGGGCGGTTTCGCGGCGACGATTTCGGAATCATCCCCTTTTTTCAGGAAGACCATCGTGCCGACCCCCACCAAACCGACCACTCCCGCCACCAGAAAGAGGGTAATCGCCCCCGCGCCCATCCGCTTCTTCGGCATCTCCAGCTTTGGATTCGAGGGTCCGGCCGTTTTTAAAGCGCCCGGCGCGGGGGTTCCCCCCGCCAGTTGAACGGTGGGCGCTTCCGCCGTCGCCAGGGCGGCCCTTTTCATCCGGGCCTGATCTTTATCGATCTCTTCAACAAAAAGTTGATGGAGGTCTTGCGCCAGCTCCGATTGGATCTCGCCGAGCGGTTTCGTCAGACACCGCTCCAATTCGTTCTGCATCTGCACTGCGGAGGCATATCGATCCGGCACCTCCTTGGCCAGGGATTTCTTCAGGGCCGCCTCCACCTGCTCCGAGACGTTGGGATTGAATTGGCGCGGTGGATCGTATTTGGCCTCTCGAACCCGTTCCAGCGTATTGATCTCGCTGTCCCCTTTAAAGAGCCTCTTGCCGGTGGCGCACTCGTAAAGCACAATGCCTAAGGAGAACAGATCCGAGCGGTGATCGATCGGCTTTCCCCAGGCCTGCTCGGGGGACATATAGGCCAGTTTTCCTTTGAGGATGCCGGTCCTCGTCTCGTTCTCTTGTACGGCCGCCTTGGCAATGCCGAAATCGACCAGCTTTACTTCGCCGTCGTATGAAATGAGAATGTTCTGCGGGCTGATGTCGCGATGGACCAGATTCAGATTATTTCCATGCATATCTTTCTTCTTGTGGGCATGCTCCAACCCGCTGCAGACGCGGCTGATGATGAAGAGGATCTGATCGACCGAGAGCGGCCGGTTGCTTTTTTGGCTCCGCTCCATGATCGACCGCAAATCCCGCCCCATGACATATTCCATCCCGATATAGAACGATTCTTCGACATCTCCGAAATCGAACACCTGAACGATATTCGGATGAGAGAGCTGGGCCGCCACCTTCGCCTCATTGATGAACATCGAGACGAACTCGGCATTCTCGGTGAACTGGGGAAGAATCCGCTTGATCGCGAGGAGCCGCTCAAACCCTTTCGACCCGATCTGCTTGGCCAGAAAGACCTCGGCCATTCCCCCCTTGGCGATCTTATCAATGAGGAGATACTTTCCATATTGAGCGGGAAAATTCACCGACATTTCTGTCCCCCTGACGCTTCGATCGGAATACCGTTAGGAACGCTGAGGAAAAATTAGGAAGAAGGCTTTGTAAGCAAGTAAATCGCAAGGCCATCAATTTGTCAAGGAAAGAGTCGATCTGATTGGACGAACCGAACAGTCGATCTCCACGACAGACAAAAGTTCCGGCAGCGTCCCATCAGGAGCCCGACACCGCATTCTTTCTTTCAACGACTTGACGGTTGGACAGCTTCGGCTATAATTCCTAAACAGTATCATAACTAATAAAATTCCACGGAGGAAATCATGCGGCGTCGAATCACCCAATCGTTTTTAGCGTTGTTTTTTCTGACTGCGTTGTTGCTTCAAAGTTGCGGAGGCGGAGGCGGGTCCTCCAGTAATCCGGGCGGAAACACATCGAGCCTCTCCGGAACCGCCGCGACCGGCGCCGCAGTCGCCAATGCTACCATTACGATCAAAGACGCCGCCGGCGTGTCTAAGAGCGCCACCACCGGCACGGACGGAAAATACACAATTGATGTGACCGGGATGACCGCTCCTTTTCTGGTGAAGGTCGATCTCCCCGGCGGAACGGCTCTCTATAGTGTCGGAGGGGCGGCCGGGGTTGTGAACATTCATCCCTTCACCGATCTGATCATCAGCACCTGGTATGAAGTTCAGGGAAATACGGTGGATGCCGCATTCACTGATCCGGCCAATAACCCCCCTCCCAGCAGCACCGAAATTCAGGTCATTGCCGTCG
>SCUR01000087.1 GCA_004297235.1 Candidatus Manganitrophaceae bacterium
CGCAGGTGGTTCGGTCGGAGGTGAAATCGATCGATCCGTTTATCCAAGGAAAGCTGGCCAACGAGCATGCGCGGCTCGGCGATCAGTATTTTGAGATCGGCCTTTACGACGGCGCCCTGGAGGAGTATCGAAAGGCTCTCTCCATCCGGCCGAAATTCGTCGATGTGATCACCAAAGTCGGGATTACCCTGCGGGAGAAGGGGATGTTCGATGATGCGATCGAGACCTTTCAGCAGGCGAAAACAATCCATCCGAAGTATATCCCCGCGCTGATTCACCTCGGGGTGACCTACTACATGAAGGGCTTTGTCGATCTGGCGCTGGCCGAATGGGAAGCGGCGCAGAAGATCAACCCCGCCGGAAAAGAGGCGCAGGTCTATCTTGCGATGGCGAAGAAAGACGTCATCGAAGGATAACCGCGCTTTGACCCGCCTATCCCCGCTCTTGTTTGTTCTGTTCGGAAATGAGGCTGATTGTGAAAGGAAGCGCCACCCTCCCGGCGGTTCTGCCGGACCTCTCGGAAGAGACCGAATCTAAAATCGAAGAGATCCCTCCCTACAAGGTGATCTTGCTGGACGACAATGTGACCACGATGGAATTTGTCGTCCGGATCTTGATTCAGCTCTTCGGGAAGGACCTCGACACCGCCCAGCGATTGATGATCGAAGTTCACACCCAGGGGGCGGCGCATGTGGCGACCCTCTCCAAAGAGCAGGCGGAGCTGAAGCAAGAGCAGGTGCACGCCGCCGCCCGGGCGGAAGGATTTCCGTTCCGCTGCGTGATTGAGCCGGCCTAATAAGGGATTGCGGAATGCGGATTTCGGATTGCGAATTGGAGAGAAAAACAAACCAGATTAAATTTCTTTAGGTTTTCAATCCGAAATCCGCATTCCGAAATTGATTAAACAATCTTCGTCACGATCTGGACGATCTCTTCCGGAAGGCGCTTCGGTTTGAATTTCTCATCGACGCAGACGAGCCGAACCCAGCCTTCGACGACGACCTTATCGGTGCCTTGCAGGCGCATGAGATGGGAAAAGGTCAGGCTGGCCCGGCTGAAGTCGACGACCTCGGTCTCCATCTCCAGCAGGTCGTTGTAGCGCGCCGCCAGGCGATAGTCGATCTCGGCGTGCGCCACCACGAAGAGGGTTCCGGCCGCGGCGTAGGCGGCCACTTCCCGCCCGCGCTCTCGGAAATATTCGGTCCGGCCCCGCTCGAAATATTTTAAATAATTGGCGTAGTAAACCACCCCGCCCGCGTCGGTATCTTCATAATAGACACGAATCTGCATCAATCCTCCATCACTTTCTGAAAACGGCCGGCGGTCTTGCGCCGCCGTCCGGCCCGGTATCCCCCCGGCATCGAGTCGGTTGTGTGAAGCAGGGCGAAATCCCCCTCCGCCGAGAGGATAATCGCCCCGGCTTCGCCGCCGATGCGCCGGCGCATCCGGATCAACGCACTGCTCCCCGCCGCTTCCGGAGAATCGCCCCCCTCCATCGCCAGCGTGATCTCCTTCGCGAGCCCGGCCCGGATGATCGCCTCGCCGAGGCCGGTCATTGAGACGGCGCCGGCGAGGTTGTCGGCGTAGGTCCCCGCCCCGATCAGGGGGCTGTCGCCGACCCGCCCGGGAAGCATCATTCGGATTCCCCCCGTCGAAGTCGCCGCCGCCACGTTTCCCTCTTTGTCTCGCGCCACCGCTCCCACCGTTCCGAGCTCGGCCGCCTCGTCGTCCCGCTTCCCTTGAAGTTTTCGGAAGAGCGGTTCCCATTTCCCGAAGGAGAGATCGTGGGGAGGCGGCTTCGGAGCGGCAAGCGAAGGGGGAAGGGGGGGAAGATGGAAAAGACGGGAGAGCCGCTCGGCCGACTGGCCGACCAAGAGGAGGTGGGGCGTCCGCTCCATCACCAGGCGCGCCGCCCGAACGGGGGTGAGAATTCCCTCCATCGCGGCGACCGCCCCCGCCGAGAGATCTCTTCCATTCATCACCGACGCGTCCATTCGGGCGATTCCGTCCATCTGCCGCTTCGATCCTTTCCCGGCATTGAACCGGCCGCTCTTCTCCAAGACGACCACGGCGGCCTCCACGGCATCGAGGGCCGAGGTCCCTTTTTGCAAGAGGGTCTCTCCCCGGTCGAGGGCCGCTTCGATCGTTTTGAGTTGGGAGGCGGTCGGCGGGGTCGACCCGCAGCCGCCGTGGATCAGCAGAATGGGTGGGCGCGTTCTCTTTTTCATCGTTCCGGCTACTTTACATCAGCGCCGCGGGCGGCGACAAGCGAAAAGAGCGCTAGGATTTTTTGATCGATTTAGAACCGGCTTTTTTGCCGGAAGATTTTTTCCTCTTCGGGGAGGGCGGTTTTTTCTTTAAAGGCAGGGGCGCATTCTCTTTCTTGATGAATTCGCCCGGAATCTTTTTCAGGCTCTCGGGGACTTTGGAGTAGCTGAGATAGCGCCAGGGACCCTCATGGGTCTGGGACTGATACCACTTCTCATTATGCAGAAGATACCAGCGCTTGTCGGCCAGGTAGAGATTGTAGCGGAGGTCGGGGGTGTAATAGATGTTGAGGTTGGGAATCGGGGCCAATTTAGGACGGCGAGAGACCCGCAGCGGCGCCGTATCCGGATTCTGAACGGCGGGCGGCGCGGGCCGAACCAGGCCGGAGTAGACGAAGCGTTCCCCGGCGGCCGCTCCTCCGGAGAGAAACCAGAGAAGGAGTGCGCAGATCCCCATCGATCGGATTGATCGGACGCTCATCTTCTCTCAATCGTAGCAAAGGGCGTCGATGTGTCAAGTCTGCCCGCGAGGGGGCATTCCGGACGCTTCATGCGCGGGGGGGTGTGTGGAGAAGAAATGCTGAACCTCCTCGAAACGGTCGGTCCGGGGAGAGGGGGGAAGGCCCGCGAGGAACGATTTCCCATACTCTTTTTGCGTCAGCCGCGTATCGAGGATCGCCAGCAGCCCCCGATCGTCGCGGTTCCGGATCAATCTTCCGATCCCCTGTCGAAGGGTCAAGACGGCGGAGGGGAGCTGGAAGGTCCGAAAGGGGTCTCTCCCCTGATGGCTCAACGATTCGATCCGAGCGGAGATCAATGGGTCGGAGGGAGAAGCGAAGGGAAGTTTGTCGATCACCACACAGGAGAGCGCCTCCCCCTGCACATCGATCCCCTGCCAGAAGCTCGTCGTCCCGAGCAGCACGGAGGAGACCTCCCGCCGGAACGATTCGATGAGGGCGTGCTTCGGCTGGTCTCCTTGCTTGAGAAGAAGATAGGGAACCCGGTGGGCGATGAGCCGGTAGACCTCTTGAAGATTTTTCCAGCTGGTGAAAAGAAGGAAGGCTCTCCCTTGGCTCGCGGCGAGAATGCGGATGATCTCCTCCGAGATCGCCGGAACAAACGTTCCGCTCAACGGGTTCGGAAGATGGCGCGGGAGATAAAGGAGGGTCTGCTTTTCATAATCGAAGGGGGAGGCGAGGGCCACTTCCTCCGCCGCGCCGATCCCGAGGCGCTCTTTCATGAAATCGAAACCGCCCGGTGCCGGATCTTCTCGCACGTCGTCTTTCCTTTCGGACAGGCCGGAGGCGAGGGTGGCCGAGGTGAGAATGATCGGGATCTCTTGCTGAAAGAGCTTTTCGCCCAAAAGGGCGGAGACATCGAGCGGCGAGGCGTGGAGAAAGATTCCCTGCTTTCGGCTCTCCGCCCAGAAGACGAAGGAGGCGGACTGATCCGCGGCCAGAAAAAGATGCAGATCGGCCGAGAGCGATTCGATCCGCTCCGCGAGATGGGAGAGACCGGTGCTCTTCACCTGCGACGCGAGGATTTGCCGGCGGAGAAGGTCGAGCGATTGAAGAAGATCGTGCCCCGCGGTGACCGCCTCGCGCGAGAAGAACGAGCGGGTCAGACGGTATCGCTCGTCGGCTCTCCTGAAATGATGGAAGAAATGATTCGATTTCGCGACAATGCGCGCACATTGGTCGAGATAGCCTTTCTCCTGCGGCTGGGAGAAGCGGACCTCGCGCTCGGTATCCCGGAGCAGATCGTCCACCCGGTAGCTGCTGACCGAAACACCGAAGTACTGCGTGGCGATCTCTTCGAGGAGGTGCGCCTCGTCGAAGATCACCGCGTCGTACTGGGGGAGGACCTCCCCGAAGGAGAAATCTTTCAGGGCGAGATCGGCGAAGAAGAGGTGATGGTTGACGATGATCAGATCCGATGCGGCGGCCGCTTGCTTCATCCGGGTGATGTAGCAGCGGTCATAGGTGGGGCAGCCGCTCCCGAGACAAGCGTCCCCTTTCACCGAGACCTCCGACCAGAGCGGAGAGCCTTCCGCAAGGGCCGTCAACTCGGCCCGGTCGCCGGTCGCGGTTTCCATCGACCAGCGGTGGAGCGGTTCGAAATCCGATCCGATCTCCAGCTTGGGAAAGGTCGGCTGCTCCAAAAATTGTCCGAACCGATGGAGGCAGAGGTAATTCGCCTTCCCCTTCATCATGCTGTAGGTAAAGCGGCGCGGCAGTGATTGCGCCAGCAGCGGAAGGTCTTTCTGATAGAGCTGGTCTTGAAGGGTCTTCGTGCCGGTGGAGATCACGACCCGTTTCCCGCTCAGCGCGGCCGGGATCAGATAGGCCCAGGTCTTTCCGGTCCCGGTGGGGGCTTCCACCAACAGGGTCGTCCGCCGCTCCAGCGCCTCGGCGACCGCGGAGGCCATCTGCATCTGCGCCTCGCGGTATTCGTAAGGATGGACGAGGGTGGAGAGCAGCCCGCCGGGGAGGAAGAGCTTTTGACAGTCATTCGATGATCCGGTATCCTTTACTTTGTTCCTCGCCAAGAGAAAACCCTCATTTGAGGTTGAAATGGCCGAAGGTCAAATCCAGGGAAAAAGCGTCGGCACCGTCGCGAAGGATATTGCGGATGGATTTATGGTTCTCAATCCCATGGTCCTGAAGCGCTTTGAGAACGAGACCTATAAAACCTTGCACCAGCAGCTGAGAAAAGTACAGAGAGAGGTTCGTTCGGAGAGCTTCCCGACGCATGACACCCTGGGCATCCGAAAACGGAATACCCGCCTTCAACGATTGCACACCGCCCTGATGGTTCTGGAGCATGCCGCCAAGGAAAAACGAATCCCGCTTCTTTAAAGATGTCGAAAAAAAGCTTGTTCTGCCATTCCCGAACGTTTAATCGGGAATCCAGCGCATTTTAATCGAAGTTCCTGGATTCCCGATTTGACGATCCCCTACGGAATGGATCGTCGATCTGAGAGGAAAACTTCTCTTCTTGTACTCACGTGCCTTTCGGCACGTTGTGCAGATTCGCGGGAATGACGACGAACCCAACCCTACTTCCCCGAATCCGATGTGATCAGAAAGCTCAACTTCTCGGACTCGTGAATTCGCTCGGCGGCTTTCTGCGCCTCGGTTCGATTCGGATAGTGGCCGATTCGAACCCGGTACCGGGTCCCCTTCTGCGGGACTTCGCCGGAGGTGACGTAGGCCTCATATCCCTTCCCCTTCAGCTTTTGGGAGAGCGTCTCCGCCCCTTTCTTTTCGGAGAAGGATGCGACCTGGATCGTGTAGGCGCCGGATGATCCGGCGCTCCGCGGCGGAACCGAAACCTTCATCGACTCGGTCGATTTTTCGGGTGGCCGCTTTGTTTTCTGGGCGAGCGGTTTGGTCTCTTTCTTCGGCTGCAGCGCGACACTTTTTTCTTTCTTGTCTTTTAACGTTTTAAAGAAGGTCAGATCTTCCTTCGGAGCCGGATTGCTCTGGGCCTGGGCGGTCGGCGCGGGCGGTGGCGGTGCCGCGGGGAAGGGGTCCGGTTTGGAATCAAACCGCATCTCGCCCGGTTTGACCGCGGGGTCTTGGACGGGCTCCTCTTTCTCCACCGGTTCTTTCGGGGCCGCCGGCGCCGGCTCGGGGGCCAGCTGGCTCACCGGAGGGGGCGCCGGCGGCGCGGGCGCCTCTCCCTTTCTTCGGAAGACCAGCACGAGCGTCAGAAAGACCAGCACACCCAATACTCCGATGACGAGATAGGAGGGCTTTTTCTTCGGGCCCGATCCCTCTTCGTCTCGCTTCAAATCTTTCAAGTCACGCATGCGAAATCCCTTTCCATTTTTATGCGGGGACCCATCCGGCCAACCAGAGAGAAAAGTTCTCCGATGCTCCCACGCCCCGCGCTCGCGCCGGTAGAGCCGGTCGCTCGCTTTGATCGACAACGGCTCTTCCGGAATTACAAAATCAGTGTTGCGTCGCCGTAGCTGAAAAAGCGGTATTGCTCCCGGATCGCTTCTTGATAGACGGCCCGAATCGGCTCGCACCCTGCAAACGCTGAAACCAACACCAGCAGCGTCGACTTCGGCAGATGGAAATTGGTGATGAGGGCGTCGACGGCCTTGAAACGATACCCCGGCGTGATGAAGAGGTCGGTCTCTCCCGCGCCGGGCCGGAGGGTTCCATCCGGTTGGGAAGCGCTCTCCAAGGTGCGGGTCACCGTTGTGCCGACCGCGATCACCCTTCCGCCTCCCTGCCGGGTGGCGCTCACCGCCTGCGCCGTTTCGGAAGGAATCTGAAACCACTCTCGATGCATTCGGTGATCGGCGATCTTCTCCTCCCGCATCGGCTGAAAGGTGCCGAGGCCGACATGGAGGGTCACCGTGGCGACCCGAACCCCCTTTTGCCGGATCTCATTCATCAGGGTCTCCGTGAAGTGAAGCCCGGCGGTCGGTGCGGCGGCCGATCCCCAGACCTTGGCATAGACCGTCTGGTATCGCTCCCGGTCGGCCGGGTCGCTCCGGCCCGCCCGCTTTTTCACAATGTACGGCGGAAGCGGGACCTCGCCCCAGTGCTCCAGAAAGGGGTAGAGATCGGAGTATGCTTCCGGCAGGTGGAAGCGAATCTCCTTATGGCCGCCGTCGATCTCCCGGATCACCCGCGCGACGCCCCCCTCTTCCAAGAGGAGGTCGGCCGGCGGGACGATCTTTCCCCTGATCAGCGCTTCCCAGGTTTTACCGTCGGAAAGAGAGGGACGAAGAAGGAGCATTTCGATCGAACCGCCCGACTTCTTCCTCGCCCGAAGGCGCGCCGGGAAGACGCGGCTGTCGTTGAGGACCAAAAGGTCCGAGGGATGCAGATAGTCGGGAAGCGATGAGAAGCGCCGATGCTCGATTTTCTCTCGTTTACGATCGTAGACGAGAAGCCGCGATTGATCCCGTTCGGCGAGGGGTGCCGATGCGATCAGAGATGGATCCAGGGAGTAATCATAGGCTGCGAGGTGCCGGTCAAAAATTATTTTATTTCCTCGTACGATTGCAGCGTGACGCCTGGGTAGTAATATAGCAGAATCTCATCAAAATTCAAGCCGCTTTCAGCCATCACCTTCGCTCCCCACTGACAGAGGCCGACGCCGTGCCCGTACCCCATTCCCCGAATCTGAACTTCTCTTCCGAAGCTATCGATGGTGAAGTGTGTGCTCGGAAGGATCTTGTATCCGAGCGCCTTTCTCAGATCTTCCGCCTTGACGATCAGCTCTCCTCCCGAATAGAGAATGCGAACGGTCAGCAGCCGTCCGGCCCGGCTCCACTGAAGCGGAGCGAGCGTGGCGATCGCTCCGACCGGATAACCCATCTTGCCCAAGGCCGATTCAAGCGCGTCGAGCGAGATCGTCCGCTTCCACTCGTGATAGGGAGAGTCCCGGTCGAGCGGACAGCTGACCCCCTTCAGGTAGGGAAGAGAAATGTTCCATCGTTCGGAGGCGTCTTCCGTGGGACCGGCCGAGGTGGAGTGAAAAAAGGTCAGCGCCAACCCTCCCTCGTAGGTCAGAACCTGTCCTCGGGTCTGTGCAATCGCAAGCGACGCGCGGCTATCTTTGATCGAATCTCCCTGATAGACCTGCCCGAGGACGGAGTTGACCAGGTCGTACTCCTTTCCCCTGCGACTTTCCCGCTGATAGAGGGCATAGGTGCGGGAGATGACCGCTTGAACTTTGAGCGCTTCCATCTCCCAATCGGGGGGCATCTCGGCCGGCACGACCCCCTGGAGATATCGCTCGATATCGATCTCATTGACCACCAAAAGGCCCTCCGGCCTCTTCTTGATCGAGATCACCCCGTCAAAGATCTGGCGATTGACGGCGATCTTGCCGCCGCGGCGCGGTAGAAAGAGAAGCTCCTTTTCAAGGGTCTCCTTTCGATTGACGACGAGCCCTTTTTGGATCCGAATTTCGGCGGAGGTGACCGGATGGTCGCTGAGCCGCTCGCCGGAGGGGGTTTTGATGAAAAATCCTTCGCTGGAGGTGACGAGCACCTGCGCGGCATTTTCAACCAGCGCCACGCGGATCGTCTCCCCGGCCCAGGCGGCGGTCGGAAGAAGACAGAAAAAGAGAGCGATCAGCGCCGCGTGCATTACCTTCGACTCAGGAGCCAGAAGATCAGTGAGAGGACAATGCTGATCAGAAGGCTGGTGGCGATGGGGAAATAGAAGGTGACGTTGCGTCGTTGGATGAGGATATCGCCCGGGAGCCGGCCGAGACCGGGGATCTTCCCCGCAAACAGCATCACGCCCCCGATGAGGGCGAGGAGGAGTCCGAGAAAAATGAGGAGTCGACCTAAATCGGCCATCCGAATCCTCCTTATCCGGGTTTGCTGATTTCCAGCATCCGATCGATCGCTTTCTTTGCCCGCGCGGCGATCGGCGGAGGGACGGTGATGGGGAACTGCATCTCCTCCAACGACCAGAGAAGTTTTTCCAGGGTGTTGACCTTCATGTGGGCGCAGTCGCACCACTTGCAGGCGGGAATGAATTCTTTATCGGGATTTTCTTTTTGAAGGCGGTGCAGAATGCCGATCTCGGTGGCGACGATCACCTTGGACCGGTCGGTCTTTCTCGCCTCAGTGCAGATCCCGCTGGTGGAGAGGACCTTGTCGGCCGCGGCGCTGACCTGCGGCGTGCATTCCGGATGCGCCAACACCAGCGCATCGGGATGATCGGCCTTTGCCGCCAGGAGCTCCGAGGTCATGATCCGGAAATGAGTGGGGCAATAGCCGTTGTATAAAATCAGCTTTCGGCCGGTCTGCCGCTCGACGTGGGCGCCGAGAAACTGGTCGGGAATGAAGATCACCTCCCGATCGGCCGGGATCGATTGAACCACTTTCGCGGCATTCGACGAGGTGCAACAGATGTCCGACTCGGCCTTTACTTCGGCGCTGGAGTTGACGTAGCAGACGACCACCGCGCCCGGATGCGCCGCTTTGAGCGCCCGGACCTCCTCCGCCGTGATCATCTCCGACATCCCGCATCCCGCGTCCAGATCGGGAAGCAGGACCGTCTGATTGGGACAGAGGACCGCCGCCGTCTCCGCCATGAAGTGAACGCCGCAGAAGACGATGACGTCGGCGTCGGTCTGCGACGCCTTCTGCGACAGCTCGAGCGAGTCGCCGAGGAAATCGGCGACATCCTGGATCTCTCCGATCTGGTAATTGTGGGCGAGGATAATCGCTTGGCGCTCTCTCTTGAGCCGCTCGATCCGGGCGATGAGACGTTTTTCGGTGGTGGTGACGGCCATGTGACACATTCCTGCGAAAAGTCAATAAAGTAGATTGTAGTGTAACACAGGGGAGATGGCTGATCAAGCAGCAAGGAGACAGCAGAATATCGCATTTTCTACGAAAAAGTCGAAGTTTCCAATTTGAATAATGATGAACATACGTTATTGACATTACCTAGGTGATCACTGTATACAGGAAACGGTATTGAGATATTTTATGTGGTAACAGACATCCCGAGTGAAAATTCTATAGGTAGGGACAGATGAGCGAAAAATTCAAATACGACATTTTTCTCAGCCATAGCTCCAAGGATAAGCCGATTATCCGAGATCTGGCAAAACGCCTCAAACGAGATGGTTTGCGTATTTGGTTCGATGAGTGGGAAATCAAACCCGGAGATGTTATCCCTCTAAAGATTCAACAAGGACTAGAACAATCACGGACATTAGTTCTTGCCATGTCTACGAATGCCTTTACCTCTGAATGGGTCACTTTAGAACGTAACACAGTACTATTTCGAGACCCTAATAATACCGATCGCCGCTTCATCCCCATACGACTAGACGAATCGAAAATTCCAGATACTTTAAGACAATTTGCATATATTCCTTGGCAGCAACCGCTTGATGATCACTACATAAACCTTCTCACAGCCTGTCGTCCAAATGCAGTAAAAAGGAAACGTAACAGATTTTCTAGTGATGTTCTTGAGATAGGTGGAGAGTCTGTTGTCTGTATCGCTATCACAGTAGACGGTCAGCGAGCCATAGCTGGTTTAGAGGACGGAACCGTAAAGGTATGGGATCTTGCCTCTAGACGCTGTGTTGCTGTTCTGCAAGGGCACTCTTATCAAGTAGAGTCAGTAGCAGTAACGGCAAATGGTCAACGTGTTCTCTCCGGCTCAGAGGATGGAACATTGAGGATATGGGACATACAATCTAAAAAGTGTGTCAGCATTCTTGACTACTCGGACTGGGTGACAGCAGTGGCAGTAACAGCAGATGGGCAACGGGCCATCTCTGGTTCAGACGACGGCACTATACAAATTTGGAATCTAAATTCTAAAAAATGTATTACTACCCTTGAAGGGCACTTGGGCAGAGTGACAACAGTGGCGGTAACAGCAGACGGCCGACGGATTATTTCTAGCTCTACTAATGGCTCTGTACGGATATGGGAAATTGAATCTAACAAATGTCTTGCAGTAGTTAAATATCCTAACTGGGTGACAACAATGGCAGTAACAGCAGACGGTAGACGGGTCATTTCTGGGTCTGATAATGGTACTGTGCGGATATGGGATATAGAATCAAAAGATTATATAGCCATTCTCGAAGGACATACTGATACAGTAACTACAGTGGCAGTGACAGCGGATGGTAGACGGGTTATTTCTGGTTCAACGGATAAAACTGTGCGAGTATGGGACATCGATTCCAAGAGCTGTGTTGCCACTCTCAAAGGACATAGCGATGCGATTTTAGTGGTGGCAATGAAAGCGGATGGTCGTCGAGCTATTTCTGCTTCAAGAGACGGAAGACTATTAATATGGAACCTTCCGGCCCTCGCAAAACAATTAGATAAGGATTCTGATGCCACGCGCTATACCAATGCCAAAGTGGTCTTAGTTGGTGAAACTGGCGTAGGGAAAACTGGACTAGCTCTCCGTCTCTGCGAAGATCGGTGGGAACCTACTGAGTCAAC
>SCUR01000088.1 GCA_004297235.1 Candidatus Manganitrophaceae bacterium
CTTGTAAAGAGGCTGGACGAATTGAAAAGCGTTGGCACCACTAACTCGAACCACACCGATGCCTGCCAATCCGATTGCCGTCGAAATCGCGCAGATAGTGTCGTCCTGGCTCGCTCGTTGCCGCATTTTGTTGCCTGTTACGTTGTCCCTGTTTTCGGGATTGCGAGTCCTTCCCGGTTCATCAAATACTGCTGGCCGATGCTGAGGAGATTATTGACAAGCCAGTAGAGGACCAGACCGGATGGAAAGTTCAGGAAGAAGAAGGTATAGATCACTGGGAGGAAGAGCATGACCTTGGCCTGTGTCGGATCCATCGTCGTCGGCTGTGTTAGCTGTTGGAAGAACATACTGATCCCCATAATAATAGGTAATACATAGTAAGGATCTTTATCGGATAGATCGCGAATCCAGAACATGAAGGGGGCCTGTCGCAGATCAATGGTCGTGTAGAGAATATTAAATAGTGCAACAAAAACAGGTATTTGTACTAACATCGGCAGACAACCCCCGAATGGGTTGATCTGATGTTCTTTGTAAAGGTTCATCAGCTCCTTGTTCATCTTATCCCGATCACCGGCATACTTTTTTCGGACCGCCGCAATTTTTGGCTGGATCGCGGCCATCTCTTTCATTGAAGCGAGGCTCTTGCGGGTAACGGGAAAGAAGAGAACTTTGATGAGAACGGTGACGAGGATAATTGCGACCCCATAATTGTGGCTGAATTGATATAAAAAGCGAATAATGAAATAGAGCGGCTTCGCCACGAGACGAACCGGAAGCCAGCTGCCCATGATAAACCAGCCGAAATCAATGCTTTCTTCTAAATGAACACCGACTTGTACAAGCCGATCGTACTCCTTTGGACCGGAATAGAGCGCCAGCATTTTTTGCCCTGCCTGTTCCGCCGGTACTTTTAGATCGAGCCTGATCTGCTTCTCTCCCTCTTTCTTCACTGAGACCGGTCCCGTCTGTGCCGCTTCTTTAGGGATCAGGGCACTGATAAAATATTTATCCTGCAGCCCTGCCCATGAGACGGTCCCTTCATGAACAACGGTTCCATTGATTTTGGCCTCTTGCTCCCGATGCAACTCCCCATCGACCAGACTGATTGCGCCGATGCTGCCGCCAAATTGCTGGCCCCAATCTTCGATACCGAAGTTGGTGCCCAGGGAGATCTCATAGCCTTGACTATATCCTTCCGTATCGATTCGGGTCTCGACCAGGTAGCGATCATTGTGGAAGGTCAGCTCCTTTGTGATCTTCCGCCCGTCCGGACCGACTGAAGTAAGCGTGACAACGGCTTGCGGGTTTTCAGGGCTGAGTTGGACGGGCTTCTCGTCGAGGTTGTATAACTGCTTCGATCCCTTCGGCTCTTCCTGGGTGAAGAGTGTCAAAGGCAATGTGCTCACACCTTTCTGCACCAGCTCAATGGGGACGACTTCTCCTGTCGCCGTCTTCTTTGTATATTTTTTAAGCTGCCACTCTTTGATGGTCCCTCCGACATTCGATAGGACGACACGATAGAGGTCGCTTTCAATTACTTTTTCTTTCGCGTTTTTCTCCTCGACGATCGGTGGTCTCTCGGTGGGAGCTTTCGTCTGCGACGAGGGTTCACTTCCCTGCTTCGTTTCGGCCGGAATCTGCTTCACTTCCGGGGCTTGGGGCGTGGGTCCCCCAATCCGTTCCATAAAAAAAGGATACGCAAAAATAATAGCAAGGGACAAAATTAAAAAGACAACAAGACGTTTTTCCATAACTTGTTTAGATTCCTCTTATAACGAGACTTACTTTACTGGATCGTAGCCGCCAGAACAAAAAGGATGGCAACGAATAAGGCGCTTGATTGTCATGGCGATTCCAATGAGAAAGCCATGGCGTTTTACCGCCTCAATGGAATAGGACGAGCAGGTCGGATAAAACCGACATACGGGTGGAAATAAAGGGGAAATAATACTTTGATAAAGACGGACAATGAAAAGATAGATAAATGCCATTACTTTCTTCTGAGGTTTTCTAAAAAAACGTGATCTACTTGATCGGCTAGTTGTCTTAGCGTAATCGCTCTTGATCCGGTGCGTGGGATCACGATTAACGTATAACCGCGTAAGAGAGTTTTGCGTTGACGTAGAACCTCACGATAGATCCGCTTGATTCGGTTTCTCTCTACCGCCGGTCCAAGTTTCTTTCGTGTGTGAATGGCATAGAACGGATCAGGAACGTCACTTTCCAGGGAGAAGATGACGAATGAGGTCGAGATCCATTTTTTTCCCTTTTGGAAGACCTTCTGAACCTCTTCCTTCCGAGTCAGTCGCTTAAGTTTAATTTTAGGCGGTTGAAAGTCTCTTCCGTCCTTTGGCTCGGCGGTTCTTAATAACCCTTCTCCCATTGGCAGTCGACATCCTTTTTAGAAAACCGTGTGTTCGCTTTCTTCTCAGTTTACTGGGTTGGCGATATGTAACGGACATAGCTTCTCCTTCGCGAGTTATTGCAAAACACTTATTTTCTTAAAAAATGACGCTATTGTCAAGCCTAAAGTGTCTTTGGTTTGTTTAAGAGAAAAAAAGGATAGGAGTAATAGTAAGGGGTGGAATTTTCTTTATAAGGCTGCAAGGTCCTGTTAGCATCAGGAGAAAAGCCGGGGACAGCCGTGTGGATATCCGTCGGAGCCGATTAATCTCTTGATTCGTTTTAGACGATTTGATATAGTAGAACAGCATTTTTGTCGAATCCTGTTCCTCCAGCACTGGGCTTCTTCGCAAAGAAATATCTAAGCTTCTGATTTACTTCAGAAATAAAATATTAACAATTGTTGATAAGATTGTTCGTAACTCCAGGAAAGTCGGATGCAATTGGACCTCATCTGGAAGCAGCTTCTCGTTCAATTAGAGCCTCAAATTAACCGGCAAAGCTTCGAGACATGGCTCAAGCCGACCTCCTTAATTTCAATTTCGGGAAAGGATGTTCATGTCTCTGTGCCGAATCGGTTTTTCGGGGAATGGATTAAGGAGCATTATTATCCCCAGATTCAGGAAGCATTGGAAAAAGAACTGGCAGAGGAAGGACTGCGGGTTCACTTCGTGGTCGATGAAAAAGGAGAGGCCCCCGGATCCCCCGAACGAGAGCGGAGAAAAGGAAACCTGAATCCGCGGTACACGTTCGATTCTTTTGTCGTGGGCTCGAGTAACCAATTCGCCCACGCCGCCTCACGGAAAGTCGCGGAGCGGCCGGGCACCTCGTATAATCCCCTCTTTTTGTACGGCGGGGTCGGTCTGGGCAAGACGCATCTTCTCAGCGCCATCGGTAATTTCGTCTTTAATCGGGATCCCCATCTGCGAATCGCCTATCTCTCCTCCGAACAGTTCACGAACGACGTGATCAACTCCATCCGATACGATAAAATGATCGAGTTTCGGAATAAGTATCGAAACGTCGACGCCCTTTTGATCGATGATATCCAGTTCATCGCCGGAAAGGAGCGGACCCAGGAGGAGTTCTTTCATACGTTTAACACGCTCTACGAAGCGAATAAGCAGGTGGTCATCTCGAGCGACCGCTCGGCCAAAGAGATGTCCGATATCGAAGAGCGCCTTCGCTCCCGTTTTGAGATGGGGCTGATCGCCGACATCCAGCCCCCCGATCTGGAGACGAAGATCGTCATTCTCCGCCGAAAAGCCGAGGTGGAGGGAATTCCGCTGCCGAATGACGTCGCCCTCTTGCTCGCCACCCACATCAAGACCAATATCCGGGAGCTGGAAGGAGCGCTGATTCGGCTTGGCGCATTTAGTTCGCTGACCGGTCAAGAGATCACCGTCGAGATGGCCAAGCGGGTGTTGCGGGACACCATCCAGGAGAAGAAAAGAGTCGTTACGATCGAGGATATTCAGCGGGCGGTGGCGGAGCGGTTCCAGATCAAGCTGGTCGAATTGAAGTCGAAGAAGCGGACGAAAAACCTGGTGACCCCCCGGCAAATCTGCATGTTTCTCTGCAGGGAGCTGACCAGTCTTTCCTTTCCGGAAATCGGCAAGCACTTCGGGGGGAAAGATCACTCCACCGTGATTCACGCCTGCAAGCAGATCGAAAAAGGAATGGGGGAAGACTTCAATTTGAAAACCACACTCGATAGCCTGGTCCAAAATCTGAAGGAGGAGTGAGAATGAAGATCAAAATCGAGCGGAAGGAGCTGCTCACCGGGATCCAACGCGTGCAAGGGGTGGTCGAAAAACGCAATACGATGCCGATCCTCTCTCACATTCTCATGGAGGCGCAACGCGAGAAAATTTCGCTCTTCGCCACCGATCTGGAGATCGGCATCCAGGGGACCTATCCCGCCGAAATCGTGGAGCCGGGGCGGCTGACCTTCTCCGCTCGGAAGCTTTACGAAATCGTCCGCGAGTTCCCGGAGGGAAAGGTGGAGATCACCGGCGAGGCGAAGAATTGGGTCGTCATTCAATCGGGCAAAAGCCACTTCCGAATCGTGGGGCTTCCGCCGGAGGAGTTTCCGACGCCGCCCACCTCGGATGCGGAAGGGAAACTGCCGATTGATGCGACGGCTCTTTCCGACCTGATTCGACGAACTTTGTATGCCTCCGGGGAAAACGATGCGCGGTATATCCTCAACGGCATCTTGGTTCAGTTTCAGGAGGGAACCGGGAAGAAGAAGGTCATCCGCTTCGTCGCCACCGACGGGCACCGGCTCTCGATGGCGGAGGCCCCCGTCACGGTCGACGCCGGCAACCTTCCGGAGCAGAACATCATTGTCCCGAAAAAGGCGATCTTGGAAATCAAGAAGGCGCTCGACGAGGGAGAAGACGAGGGGGCGCCCGAGCTGGCGATCGGAAAGAATCAATTGGTTTTTCGGCGCGGCGCCTTCATCCTCACCTCCCGCCTGATGGAGGGGAACTATCCGAACTATCGGCAGGTGATCCCGACCGGGAACGACAAGAAGGTCTCGGTGAACCGGGCGGCGCTCGAAGGAGGCCTCCGGCGCGTCTCGCTCCTGGCCAGGGAGAAGACCAATGCGGTGAAGTTCCAGTTGGACAACGGCCGGATGCTTCTCAGCTCCAATAACCCGGAGATGGGAGAGGCCAATGAAGAGGTCGCCGCCTCTTTTGCGGGCGAAGGCTTCAGCACCGGATTCAACGCACGCTACCTCCTGGATGCCTTGTCGGTGCTGGAGGGTGAGGAGGCGACCTTGGAGTTTAAAGACGCCCTCTCCCCCTGCTTGATCAAGGAAGAGGGAAAGGGATTTCTGGCGGTCGTCATGCCGATGCGCGTGTAAATTCCCCGGCGACCGAAAGATATAACGAGTTTGAGGTAATAAGAGAGAGTATGGCAGAAGAAACGAAGCAATCGCAGTACGATGCAGGAAAAATCAAAATTCTCGAAGGACTCGAGGCGGTTCGGAAGCGTCCGGCGATGTATATCGGAAGCACCGGGCCCGACGGCCTCCACCACCTCGTGTACGAGGTGGTGGACAACTCGGTCGACGAAGCGATGGCCGGCCACTGCACCGAAATCGAAGTGATCATCCACATCGACAATTCGGTCACCGTCATCGACAACGGCCGCGGCATCCCGACCAACATGCATCCGGATAAAAAGGTCTCCGCCGCCGAGGTGGCCCTCACCGTCCTGCATGCCGGGAGCAAGTTCGACAACGAGACCTACAAGGTCTCGGGCGGATTGCACGGCGTCGGCGTCTCCGTCGTCAATGCCCTGTCGGAATGGCTGGAGCTGGAGATCAAGCAGAACGGCTCGGTTTTTCAACAGCGCTATGAGCGGGGAAAGCCGCAGGCCCCTTTAAAGACCACCGGCAAAACCAAGAAGCGCGGCACGCAAGTCACCTTCAAACCCGACGGCCAGATCTTCGAGCAGACCGAATTCTCCTATGATGTTTTGACCACACGGCTCCGAGAGCTTGCCTTCCTCAATAAAGGGCTGCTCATTACGCTCGAAGACGAGCGGACCGAAAAGAAGCAGGAGTTCTGCTACAAGGGAGGAATCCTTTCGTTTGTCGAGATGCTCAATGAGAGCAAGACCCCGCTGCATAAACCGATCTTCGTCGAGAAGGAGAAGAACGGAATCGTGCTTGAATTGGCGGTCCAGTACAACGACAGCTACTCGGAGAACCTCTTCTCCTTTGCGAATAACATCAACACGAAAGAGGGGGGGACCCATCTGGTCGGCTTTAAATCGGCGTTGACCCGCACGGTCAACAGCTACGGCTCGGCGAACAATCAGCTCAAGAACGGCGAGACCGTCAGCGGGGATGATGTCCGGGAGGGATTGACCGCCGTCATCTCGGTGAAGCTGCCGAACCCGCAGTTCGAAGGGCAGACGAAGACGAAGCTGGGGAACTCCGAGGTCAAGGGGATCGTCGAAGGGGCGGTCAACGAGGCGCTCGGTGAATATTTTGAAGAGAACCCGCCGGTTGCCAAGAAGATTATCGATAAAGCGCTGAACGCAGCGCGGGCCCGCGAGGCGGCACGGAAGGCGAAGGAGCTGATCCGAAGAAAGAACGCGCTCGACGGCGGCTCTCTTCCGGGCAAACTCGCCGACTGCTCCCAGAAAGATCCGGCCCTCAGCGAGATCTACCTGGTGGAGGGAGACTCGGCGGGAGGATCGGCCAAGCAAGGTCGCGACCGCCGTTTTCAAGCGATCCTTCCGTTGAAGGGAAAAATTCTCAACGTCGAGCGGGCGCGATTCGATAAGATGATCTCGTCCGAAGAGATCCGGCTGCTGATCACCGCCCTGGGAACCGGGATCGGGACGGAAGATTTCGATATCGCCAAGGCCCGCTACCATCGGGTCATCATTATGACCGACGCCGACGTCGACGGAGCGCACATCCGGACCCTCCTCCTCACCTTCTTCTACCGCCAGATGGCCCAGATGATCGAGAAGGGGTATATCTACATCGCCCAGCCGCCGCTCTTCAAGGTGAAGCGGGGAAAGACCGAGCGCTACCTGAAAGATGAAGCGGCGCTCCGCGAATATTTGATCGGAATGGCGGGCGATGAGGTCCAGATCTATCAAGAAGGATCGAAGGAGTGGGCTTCCGGCGCGAAGGTAAAGGGGCTGCTCAAGAAGCTCGCGGCGTATGAAGCCATTATCGATCACTTCGCCCGCAAGCAGATCGATGCCGAGGTCTTGCGCGCCCTCACCCAGCATGAGGAGCTCCAACCGGAACTTCTTCGAGACCGCAAGCGCCTCGACGCCCTGCTGGAAACCGCCAAGGGATACTGGACCCAGTATTATCCGACCTACGTCATCACCTCCTCAATCGGCCAGGATGAAGAGCACGTGTCGCACCGGATCGAGATCCAGATCCAGAAGAACGGCGCCGCCCATTTGATCAAAATCGACGAGGCGCTCATCGGATCGCCGGAGTTTCGGGAGCTGCGGAATTTCTCACCCCTGCGGCTGGGGCTCGGAAAACCCCCCTATCGGGTGACCGACTCCGACGGAGAGAAGGCGTATCCGACCGCCGCCGGGATCATCCAGCATGTTTTGGAGCGGGGGAAGAAAGGGCTCTCCATCCAGCGCTATAAAGGCTTGGGAGAGATGAACCCCGACCAGCTCTGGGAGACGACGATGAATCCCGAGAGCCGCACCCTCCTACAGGTCCAGCTCGAAGACACGGTGGAAGCGGAGCGGGTTTTCTCGGTGCTGATGGGAGATGAGGTCGAACCGCGCCGGAACTTCATCCAGCAGCACGCGTCCGAAGTAAAGAATCTTGATATTTAGTGATTCGTATCGGGATCAGGCCATTGCGATATCCGGAACGGATCGCTTGCTCCCGGCAGTTCTGTTTTAAGGAGTCATCATGCCCGTAGATGAGCAGAGAACAAGCGTCAATCTTGAGACCGAGATGAAATCGGCCTACATCAATTACGCCATGAGCGTGATCGTCGGCCGCGCCCTTCCCGACGTCCGGGACGGTCTCAAGCCGGTCCATCGGCGGATCCTCTACGCGATGTTCCGCGAGGGGCTCCTCTCCAACCGCCGCTATTCCAAATCGGCCGGCGTCGTCGGCGAGGTGATCAAGAAGTACCACCCCCACGGCGACGCGGCGGTCTATGACGCGATGGTCCGGATGGCACAAGAGTTCAATATGCGCTACCTCTTGGTCGACGGCCAGGGGAATTTCGGCTCGATCGACGGCGACCCGCCGGCCGCCTACCGGTATACCGAAGCGCGTCTCACCAAGCTGGCTGAGGAGATGCTCGCCGACATCGACATGGAAACGGTCGATTTCGTCCCCAACTTCGATGAATCGGTTGTCGAGCCGACGGTCCTCCCGACCCGGATCCCGCAGCTGCTGATGAACGGCTCCGCGGGGATCGCGGTCGGGATGGCGACCAACATCCCGCCGCACAATCTCGGCGAGTTGATCGATGGATTGGTCCAACTCCTGAACGACCCCGCCATCACGGTCGAAACGCTGATGCAGACGATTAAAGGGCCCGACTTTCCGACCGCCGGCTTCATCTATGGAACCAAGGGGATTCAAGACGCCTACCTGACCGGCCGCGGCTCGATTCAGCTTCGCGCCCGCGCCGTCATCGAGGTGAGCGAGAAGACCGAAAAAGAGACGATCGTCGTCACCGAGCTCCCCTACCAGGTCAATAAAGCGCGGCTGATCGAGAAGATCGCCGAGCTGATCCGCGATCGAAAGATCGAGGGGATCTCCGACCTGCGCGACGAGTCGGACCGCGACGGAATGCGGATCGTCATCGAGTTGAAGCGGGGCGAGATCGCCTCGATCATCCTCAACCAGCTCTACAAGCATACCGCAATGCAGTCCTCTTTCGGCGTCATCATGCTGTCGCTGGTAAACAACCAGCCGCAGGTTCTCAATCTCAAGCAGATGCTCCAGTACTTTCTCGACTTCCGGCGCGAGGTGATCATCCGCCGGACCCGCTTCGAATTGCGGGAGGCGGAGGCCCGGGCCCATATTTTGGAAGGGCTCAAGATTGCCCTCGACCACCTGGATGAAGTCATCGCCCTGATCCGGCGCTCCCCTTCTCCAGACGAGGCCAAAACCGGCCTCATGCAGCAGTTTGGCCTCTCCGAGATCCAATCGCAAGCGATCCTCGAGATGCGGCTGCAACGACTCACTGCCTTGGAGCGGGAGAAGCTGATCGCCGAGTACCAGGAAGTCCTCCAGAGAATCGAGCAGCTGAAGGCGCTCTTGGCGAGCGACGCCCTCATCCGCAAGGCGATTCAGGATGAGCTGACCGAAATTCGAGAAAAGTATGCCGACGATCGACGGACCGAGATCCTCCCCGAAGCGGGGGAGATCCATATCGAAGATCTGATCGCGCCGGAGGAGATGGTCATCACCGTCACCCACACCGGTTACATCAAGCGGACCCCTTCCTCGGTCTACCGAAGCCAGCGGCGCGGCGGGAAAGGGAAAATCGGCGCCGGTCTCAAAGAAGAAGATTTCGTGGAACATCTCTTTGCCGCCTCCACCCACGACTATCTTCTCTTCTTCACCGATGCCGGCCGGGTCTACTGGTTGAAGGTGCACCAGATCCCCGAAGCGGGCCGGGCGACGAAGGGAAAGGCGATCGTCAATCTTTTGCAGATCGCGCAGACCGAGCAGATCACGGCGATCCTTTCGGTCGATCAATTCCAAGAGGGAAAATTCGTCGTCATGGCGACCCAGAAGGGGCTGATCAAGAAGACGGCGCTCTCGGCCTACAGCAACCCGCGCGCCGGGGGAATCCGGGCGATCAATCTCGAAGAGGGGGATCGGCTGATGGCGGCCCGGTTGACCTCCGGAAATCACGAGATCCTGCTCGGGACCAAACATGGTCTCTCGATCCGCTTTCACGAGGAAGAAGCGCGCGCCGTCGGCCGGGTGGCCACCGGCGTCTGGGGAATTCGTTTGGAGGAAGGAGACGAGGTGATCAGCGCCGAGGTCCTCGCTCCGAACGCCGAGGCGAGCATCATGACCGTCACGGAAAAAGGTTATGGCAAGCGGACGGAGCTGTCGGAGTATCGAACCCAGGGCCGCGGCGGGCACGGCATCATCACCATCCAGACGAGCCCCCGCAACGGCTGCGTCATCGCCGCCCTGCAGGTCAAAGATGAAGAGGAGGTGATGCTCGTCACGACGATCGGAAAGATCCTTCGCCTCCGGGCGGGAGACATCCGGGTCATCGGCCGGAACACACAGGGGGTCCGCCTCATCGACCTGGAAGGGGAAGAGCGGGTCTGCGGCGTCGCGCGCCTGGCGGAGAAGGGAGAACGCGACGAGCCGGCGGATGCCGAGGACGACGCGTGAGATGGAAACTCAAAGCCTCCTTGTGGGGAGGGGCGGTTCTCACCGCCCTTTTCCTGACCGTTTGGAGCGTCTGGTCGAGCGCCGAGCGGGTTCCCAAGCGGTATCTCGAATCGGCCGAGCAGAAGTGGCGGGCCGATGATTATCTGGGCGCGGTCCGGGAATACGAAAAGATTACGGAGGAATTCCCCAGAAGCAAATATGTCCCGGAGGCGACCTTCTGGAGCGGGGTTCTCTACTATCTTTATTTAAACGATCCTCAGAAGGCGGTCGATGCGCTTGAAAAGACGATCCGCCTGACCGCTTCCACCCCGAAGAACCCCCATGCGCTTTCCGCCCGCCGCTACCTGGCCGAGGTCTACGAAAAGAAATATGGCAAACTCCGAGAGGCGATCTCCGAGTTCGAGAAGGTCATGGAGCTCAGCGACGACCCCGATCAGACTTTGGAGAGCCAATTCAAAATCGGAGAGCTCTACCTCGCCCAAGGAAACACCGAGCAGGCCCGCACCGAATGGGATCTTTTGGTCAAGCGCGATCCGAAGAGCCGCTGGGCGCCGCCGGCCCTCTACCGCCAGGGAAGCAGCTACTTTATCGAAGGAAAGTGTAAAGAGGCGGTCGGGTTTTATCAACGGCTCATCGCCGAATATCCCGACAGCGACATGAGCCCGTTTGCGAAATTTCGCACGGCGAACTGCCTGGAAGAGGGAAATCAGGTCGAAGAGGCGCTCAAGGCCTACCGGGCCTTGGAAGGACAGTACCCCAACAAAGAGCTTCTGGAAGCGAAGATCAAGCAGCTTGAAAAGGGAGCGCCGAAAAATGCGAATGCGGGTGTCCCCGCGGAAGAACCGGTCAGCGAGGCGCCCGGTCCGGAGAAGATCCCGGCGCGGGAGGACTGACCGAGGGGCGCTCCTTCAGACAATGCCGTCGGAGCGCGCGGCGGACCGCTTCCTTCAACTCCAGATCGGGAATCGATAAGAGCTGCTGCTCGATGAAGGCCGCCTCTTCGGCGGTGCACTCTCCCTCCGGCGCGGCGGTTTCCTCGGCGGTTTCGACGGCGGCGGGAAGCGGACCGATCCGAAGCTGAAGCTTCCGGATCGACTCATTGCCCAAGAGCCGGTTGCACTTCTCGATAATCTCCCTCTTTAAAAAAGAGAGCTGATGCATCCAGACGGCGCTATCGACCCGAAGAGAGAGCGTGTCAAAGCGGATCTCCGCGGGATACGTGTGGGAGGCGATCTGCGGGCCGACAAGCTCTTTCCAGCGAATCTGCAACAAAGCGCCGGCGATCCCTTTTTCCAGGCCGAAATCTTTGATGATTCCTTTGAGGATTGGCGAAATCGATGTTGGAGAGAATCCCTTCGACATGCGATCGATGTTATAATAGCGCCCAGGTGAAGTCAACGTGAAAGGATCGGCCCGCGGGCCCGTTCGAGCGGAATAGATCATGGCGGTCGAAAAAGAGAATGATTCATTGGTGGTCAGCAACCGGAAGGCTTTCCACGATTATTTTATCGAAGAAACCCTCGAGGCGGGAATCGTTCTCTCGGGGACGGAGGTCAAATCGCTTCGCGAAGGGCGGATTAATTTAAAAGACAGCTTCGCCCGGGTTGAAAATGGAGAGGTCTTGCTATATAATTGCCACATCAGCCCCTACAGCCACGGCAACATTTCCAACCACGACCCGACGCGGAAGCGAAAGCTTCTCCTTCAAAGGCGAGAAATCGAACGGCTCCTCGGGAAGGCCCAGCAGAGGGGATACACGCTGGTGCCGCTGAAAATCTATTTTAAACGCGGTTGGGCCAAGGTGGAGTTGGGCTTGGCGGTCGGAAAGAAGCTGTACGATAAGCGCGAGACCGAATCAAAAAAATCGGCCCAGCGCGAGATCGAAAAGGCCGTTCGGGGAAAGAGACAAGACAAGTTCTGATGATTTCGTGTAAAAGGTCATCGGAAATACCAGGAGCAGCTTGGCCTGTCCGAGCATTTATAGAACAAGCGAGCATCCGGCTTTGCCGGTGCAAGCGTTCGGGGCGTGGGGGCATCGGAGGATTCCCGCGAAGCGGGAACCGCACGGGACCCCACATATGATAGGGGGCGATCGGATTCGACGGGGATAAAGAAGTTAAGGAACGCATGCCGAGGTCCCATTGGGCTCGTTAAACAAATGGGAAAAACATAATTGCTAATGAACAATTAGCTCTCGCTGCCTAAACGCAGTGACATCGACTTTCCGTCGCCTGTGCGGGGGGAAGATGCCAGATAGCAGGCTGGCCTGATTCTTCGCCTTGGGGAATCGGGTGAGATCTTTTGAGGCTAGCGGAAGAGGGAGCCTGTCTCTGGGCGACCTCCGACGCGAATTCCAAATCAGAGAATAAGCATGTAGTGTTCTTTTTCTGAATATCTTCGGACGCGGGTTCAATTCCCGCCGCCTCCACCAGTTTTCAAGGGGAGAAGATCTATCTGGATCTTCTTCCCTTTTTCTTTTCCGAGGCTGTTTGGCAGGAGCCAACGCATATCAAGACCCGATTCAAAATTCAGCAGCGCCCGTTTCCGATCGAGACCCCCGGCATATCCGGTGAGCGCGCCGCTGCGCCCAATGACCCGATGGCAAGGAACGATCAACGAAATCGGGTTGCGCCCGGTCGCCGCGCCGACGGCCCGCATACTCGACGGCGCGCCGATCCGCTCCGCCAGGGCCGAGTAGCTTTGGGTCTGGCCGAACGGAATCGCCGCGATCGCCTGCCAGACGCGGCGTTGAAAAGGGGTTCCTTCGAACCGGATCGGAACATCAAACGTTCGCCGTCTCCCCGACATGTACGCGACAATCTGCGCCTCCACGTCGCGGAATAGCCGAAGTCCCGGATCCCGTCTCCAGGGGTCCGTCACGGGGGCGTACTTCTGGCCGACGAAATAGAAGCCTGTAAGTGCAGAGCCGTCCGACACCAACAAGATCGGCCCCAGCGGTGAATCGATCTCGGTATAGCGTTTCATTTTCAATCCCCCGCCTCGATGCAGGTGACCCCGTCGGGCCCGACCTTCGCGCCATGCCGGGTCCCAGGCGGAAGGGTCAGGCGGTCGCCGGGGCGAAGCGCGACATCCTGGTTCAGGTCGGGAAGGGAAAAGAGGATGCTTCCCTTCACGCAGAAGAGGGTCTTCTGATAGTTGTGGGTGTGGACGGAGTAGACCTCCCCCGGTCCGTTCGACCATCGGCTGGGAGTAAGATCGCGGCTTTCGAAGAAAGCGACAATCTCCGACTCCGGCAGCGGATGTTTGTGCGGCCAGCGGAGAACCTCGATTCCTCTCGGAAGCGCTTCATGGTAGGAAGGATGATCGGACATGATCGACCTCACGATCTTACGGATGGACTACTATAACGATTCCGACAGGTCGTGTCAAAGTCGAGGCGCCCCCGCACCCATTTCTCCGTTTGACACCTCCCTCCCCTTCTCGGTAGAATGACTTCATGCGACCTCCCCTGCACGATTATCTTCTCTCGTTGAGTGTGGCCCTCCTACTTCTCTTTGGATGCGCCGGGCCGACCCGTTCCCAGGGGGAGCCGAAGCCGACCACGAATCCGCATGCGTCGTCGGCCAAAGCCACTACCGCCGCGGTCGACTCGCCTGCAAAGGCGGCCTCAACAGAGAAATCGCTCGCCCCCGAATCCCCCTATGTCGATATTGATCAGATTGAAGAGGGAAAGATCGTTCATCTCTCCACCGGCGTCGCTGTCGCGAAGGAGCGGCTGATCGAGTTCTTAGCGCCCGCCCGGATCGTCTATGTCGGCGAGGTGCACGACAATCTGGAAGATCATCGGGTGCAGCTTGAGATTCTCAAAGCGATGAATGACCGATTTCCGGGGAAGATCGCCGTCGGGATGGAGATGTTCCGCCGACCGTCGCAGCCGCAGCTGAATCAGTGGTTGGAGGGGAAACTCGGCGACAAGGAGTTCCGAAAGATCTGGATTGAGAATTGGGGAATCGAGCTCGGCTACTATCAAGCGATTCTCGACTTTATCAGAACGAATAAAATTCCGCTCATCGCTCTGAATGCACCCCAAGAATGGGAGACGAAGGTTGGGATGAAGGGGATCAATGCGCTCCCCCCGGAAGAGCAGAAGGAGCTGCCTCAGATCGATCGGAACGATCCGTATCATCGCCAGGCGCTCCAAGCCATCTTCAAGGGGCACGGCACCACTGGAGAGCGGGGCGACGGGTTCAACTCTTTTTATGACACGATGCTCCTCTGGGATGAGACGATGGCGGAGAGCGTCGCGCGGTATCTCTCCTCTCCCGAAGGGTCCGATAAGAAGATGGTCGTCTTTGCCGGCGGCTTCCATGTCGGCTACGGCTTCGGGATTCCGCGGCGGGCCTTCCGCCGTCTGCCCGAGCCGTATCAGATCGTCATTCCGAATACGCAAGAGATCCCGCAGGAGAAGCGGTTCATGACCGAGATTAAGATGCCCGATCTGCCGCTGCATCTGGCCGATTTCGTCTGGGGGGTCGGCTACAGCGAGGTCGAGGCGCCGAAGAAAGTTCGACTGGGGGTGATGATCGAGCCGTTCCAATCGGGGGTCCGGATCACGGAGGTTTCTCCCAACTCCGCGGCGGCTGAGGCGGGGATCCAGAAGGGAGATATCGTCGTCTCCTTCGACGGAGAAGAGATGCATGAGCCGTTCGATCTCACCTACGCCGTCGGCCAGAAGTCGCCCGGCGATCATGTCAAAATGAAGCTCATCCGGGAGGGCAAGACGGTCGAGACCGAAGCGGTCATGAAAGCCTCTCGCCATCCCCAGTAATCCGGCCCCTGTTTCAGTCACCCAATTGAATCGGTCAAGATGACAGCCCATTCCTCCCAAGAGCCCTCCGCACTATTAATCGATCACCTCGCCCGCTTCCAGAAGGGAAAGGCGCTGGAGGTGGCGTGCGGCTATGGCCGAAACGCCCTCTTTCTTGCCTCGCAGGGATTTGAAGTGGTGGGGCTCGACCGGGACCCGGAGGCGGTGGCCTTCTGCAACGCCGAGGCGGCGCGACGCGGCCTCTCGTTCACCGCGCAAGCCGTCGACTTGGAGCAACCTCGCCCGATCCCCGGCGGCGAGGTTGCATTGGTCGCCTGCTTCTACTATCTCGATCGGAACCTGATTCCCGACATGAAGCGGGCCGTCCGGCCGGGAGGCCATCTGGTCTATGAGACCTTCTTGATCGACCAGCACGCGCGGTTCGGCAAGCCGGGGCGGAAAGAATTTTGCTGGGGGCACAATGAACTGCTCCGCCTCTTTCTCGATTTTCGGGTGCTCTACTACTTTGAAGGATTCAAGGGGGATCGCTGGATCGTTCAACTGATTGCCGAGCGGCCGCGTTAACGGCATCGGCTCGGCGTCGGAAAGCGGGGCCTCTCTTTGGAAGAGTTTCAACTGCTGGAGGAGATCGCCACCGGGGAGATGTCGCTGGTGGTCCGGGGGGACTCGCTCGAAGGGCTTTTTCGCGCGGCGGCGAGAGGACTGTTTGAGACGATGGTCGATACCGAGGCGGTTCGTCCGGAGATCGGGAAAGAGCTGCTCCTCTCCGCCGACAGCATCGATCGCCTCCTCTATCGATGGCTCTCGGAGCTGATTCAGTGGCGGGATCGGGAAAATCTCTACTTCAGCTTCTTTGAAGTGCAGATCGAGCGCGGGGCGCGGCATCGAATGCAAGGGGTGGTCATGGGGGAGCTGAACGATCCGACCCGCCATCCAGCTCGAAACGAGGTCACCGCGGTCAGACCGCATCCGTTTCAGATCGTCCGCGAGGGGGACGCCTGGCAGGTGAGTGTTCTCTTGGACCGCTGATGTCAGCCCGCCGGTCGTCTTCTTTGAGCCCTGCCGGAAGGATCCCGCCTCGATTCCAACTCATCTCTCCTTCGGACTCAACTAAAGAGAACAAGGCTCAATTTATTTGAATGGGAGCAGGGTCATGGTCTTCGGAGAAAAAATCAAACAGTTGAGCGAGACGGTTTGGGAGATCGATCCTTCCTATAAAAAAGGGATGCGGGTGCCGGCGCGGATCATTGCAACAGAAAAATTGATCCGGGAGATGGACGATGCGGTGATCGAACAGATCACGAACGTGGCGACCCTCCCCGGCCTCGTTCGCGCGGCCTACTGCATGCCCGACGGCCACTCCGGCTACGGCTTCCCGATCGGCGGGGTGGCGGCGATGGCGGCCGAGAAAGGGGTGATCAGCCCGGGGGGGATCGGCTTCGATATCAACTGCGGAATGCGTCTGGTCCGGACGAACCTGACCGAGGCGGAAGTTGCTCCGAAGGTGACGGCGCTGGTCGATCTTCTCTACGCCCGGGTCCCCGCCGGGGTGGGAAGCAAAGGCTTTGTGAAGTTGACGCCGAATGAATTTAGGGAGGTGATCGCCCAAGGATCTCAATGGTGTCTCAAAAACGGCTACGCCTGGCCGGAGGATCTTTCGCTGACGGAGGAAGGCGGGTGCATCGCGGGTGCCGACCCGGAGAAGGTCAGCCAGAAGGCGATCGAGCGCGGCTTGAACCAGATCGGAACGTTGGGCTCGGGGAATCATTATCTCGAGGTTCAGGTGGTCCGGGAGGAGAACCTCTTCGACCGGAAGACCGCGGAGGCGTTCGGTCTTTTTCCGAACCAGGTGGTCGTGATGTTCCACTGCGGGTCGCGCGGGTTCGGCCACCAGGTGGCGACCGATTACCTTCAGATTTTCTTGGAGGTGATGACATCGAAGTATGGGATCCAGATCCTCGACCGGGAGCTTGCTTGCGCCCCGTTCCGCTCGCCGGAAGGACGCGATTACTTTGCGGCGATGAAGTGCGGCTTGAATATGTCGTTCGCCAACCGGCAGACGATTCTCCATCGCATTCGGGAATGCTTCGAGCGGATCTTCGACCGGAGCGCCGAAGCGCTCGGCATGCGGATGATTTACGATGTGGCGCACAACACCGCCAAGCTGGAGCGCTATCAGATCGATGGAAAGTGGAAAGAGCTGCTTGTCCATCGGAAGGGGGCGACCCGCGCCTTCGGCCCGGACCAGGAGGGATTGCCGGAGCGGTATCGACCCTACGGCCAGCCGGTGATCATCGGCGGGAGCATGGAGACCGGCAGTTATCTGCTGGTTGGAACCGAGGGGGCGATGAAGCAGACCTTCGGGAGCACCGCCCACGGCTCCGGCCGGACGATGAGCCGGACGCAAGCGCGCAAGCAATTCCGCGGCGAGCAGCTACAGAAGGAGCTCCGTGCGCGCGGGATCTATGTCCGTTCCGCTTCCTACTCCGGCCTGGCGGAGGAGGCGGGCCCCACCTATAAAGATATCGATGAGGTGGTCGACGCGTGCGAGCGGGCCGGAATTTCCAAACGGGTGGTCAAATTCACCCCGATCGGAAACGTTAAAGGATGATGAAAGGCATTTCGGATTGCGGAGTGAAAGGATAAAGAAATGTTTCGGTGTTTTAAATCCGCAATCCGAAATCCGCATTCCGCAATTTCCTTCCCTGGGGGTCGTTATGGCGCTTAAGACACCCATTGTGATCCTCACCGGCTATCTCGGCAGTGGAAAGACGACGTTGTTGCAACGGTTGATTTCACTTTCGGACCGGCGCCTTGCCGTTGTCATGAACGAATTCGGTGAGCTCGCCGTCGACGCCCGCGTGGTCGCCGGGAAAAATATAAAGATAGCGGAGCTCCAAGGGGGATGTGTCTGCTGCTCTTTGCTCGGTGATTTCGAGGCGGCGGTGAGAGAGATCGTCGAGACGGTCGGGCCGGATGAGATCGTCGTCGAGACGACCGGTTTGGCGGAGCCCGACGCGTTGATCGGCGATATTCAAGAGAACCTCCCCGATTTCCCGATCGATGCCGTGGTCACGGTCGTCGATGCCGATACGACCGTCCGCTTTCCCTCCATCGGTCACACCGGCCGGATTCAGATCGAGAGGGCCGATCTTCTCCTCCTCAACAAAATCGATCTGGTCACGGATGAACAGCGCCGAAAGGCCCGCGAGATCGTCTGGAGGATCAATCCCTCCGCCCTGCAGATCGAGACGGTTCGCTGTGGGGTCGATCCGGCCTTGATCTTTGGAAGAGCGCTTCGGAAAGAAGAGGAAGGGGTCCGCGAGTTGAAAAATGAAGGAGCTCACTCGCCGCCGATGGAATCGTTTCAACTCCGGACGGATCGAACCCTTGATCGGGAACGCTTCGAAAAGGGGACGGGTTCATTCCCGCCGCAGGTTTATCGGGCAAAAGGATTTGTCCGTTTCCCCGAAGGGGTGTTTCTCTTTAACTTTGTTGCAGGCCGATCGGAGCTGACCCCTTTTCCGGATGAATGTGCGCTCGGTCTCGTCTTCATCGGAGAAAAGATTCTCACGCTCCAACCGGTCATTGAAGAGCAGATCGCCGATTGCGCGATTTCCTCCGATCCTTCGTCGAACCGATCTTGAGGAAGAGATGTCCTATCGTTTCATCGAGGGGTTGACCGTCG
>SCUR01000089.1 GCA_004297235.1 Candidatus Manganitrophaceae bacterium
CCGGCATTTGGCCGTGACGCGGGGGGGAGAGGTGATCGGCCTCTTCTCCGTCCGGGATCTCCTCCGGCCGCTTTACATGGAGGAGATGGCCGGGTTCTTTCTCGGCCCGCCGGAATAGACGCCGCGACTTCCCCGGAAAAGGGTTGCCTTCCTCCGAGCCGAGAGGTATGATCTCCTAATCCAACACTATTATGTCGACCTTCACCTTGGAGAGGACCTGGAATGTCGGAGATGACACGGCGCAGCTTTTTCGGAAAAACCATCGCGGCGATCATGGGGCTGATCGGCCTGGGGCTGGGCATTCCCCTCTTCGGCTACGCCGTCCTGCCGACCCTGCGGAAACGGGAGGAGCCTTGGTCGGAGGTGGGACCGCTGAACCTGGTCGAGATCAACCGCCCGAAAGAAATGGACGTCGTCCGCTCTCTCTCCAGCGGCTGGATGAAGACCAACACCGTCCGGTCGATCTGGGCCTATAAGAGACCGGATGGAGCGGTGGTCGCCTTCTCCCCCATCTGCACCCATCTCGGCTGCGGTTACCGCTGGTCCGAGGGGGATCAAAAGTTCCTCTGCCCCTGTCATAACTCGGTGTTCGATCTCGATGGGCGCGTCCTCGCCGGCCCCGCTCCCCGTCCGCTCGACGCCCTGCCGACCAAGGTCGAGGGGGATCGGCTCTTCGTTCTTTATCAGGAATTCAAAGCCGGTCTTTCCAAGAAAGAGGAGATTTGATGAATCGGGTCTTCTCTTGGCTCTCCGACCGCCTCAAGCTGCCGCCGATTCTCCATCACCTGCTCGATGAAGCGATCCCGGGGGGCGCCAGCTGGATCTATGTCTTCGGCAGCGTCACCCTCTTCCTTTTTCTGATGCAGGCGGCGACCGGGGCCTTCCTCGCCCTCTACTATGCGCCCACCCCCGATCATGCGTACGAGAGCGTGAAGTTCATCCAGGAAGAGGTCCCGTTCGGCGCCTTCGTCCGGGGAATGCACCACTGGGGAGCGAGCGCCATGATGGTGGCGATCGGCCTCCACATGCTGCAGGTCTTTCTTTACGGCGCCTACAAGCCGCCGCGGGAGCCGATGTGGATCGTCGGCGTCTTTCTTTTGATCCTGACGCTCACCTTCGGCTTCACCGGTTATCTCCTCCCGTGGGACCAGAAAGCCTACTGGGCGACCCAGGTCGGGATCAACCTGGTCGGGAGCGTTCCTTGGATCGGGGGGATCTTGGCGCGCATTCTGCGCGGCGGCGCCGAGTTGGGCGCGCTGACCCTCAGCCGGTTCTACTCCATCCACACCCTGTTCCTCCCCTGGCTGATCATGTTTCTCATTGCGGGACATCTTTTCATTCTCCGGCGGGTCGGCGCCGCCGGCCCCTGGGACAAAGCGCGGGCGAAGAGCGTCTCCGAGCCGTTCTATCCGAGGCAGGTCTTCATGGATGCGGTGGCGATGGGGGGCGTCTTTCTGGCGTTGGTCGCTCTGGTCACCCTCTTCCCGGCGCCGCTCTCCGATCCGGCCGATCCGACCGACACCACCTTTCGTCCGGTCCCCGAGTGGTATTACCTTTTTTACTATCAGCTCCTCAAATACTCCGAAGGCCCGTGGGAGCCGGTGGTCACCTTCGTCCTCCCGGTCCTCTTCTTTACAATTCTCTTCGCCATCCCTTTCCTCGGACGAAAGCGGGAGCGCGCACCGGCCCGCCGGCCGATCGCCATCGGCGCCGGGGCCCTCTTTTTGGTTTTTGTCTTCTCTCTGCTCGGCCTGGCGATGAAGGAGACCGCTTCATTGAAGAGAACCGATCCGGGCGTCGAGCGCGGCCGGGCGATTTATGCCAAGCTCGCCTGCGCCGGCTGCCACCGCATCCACGGACAGGGGGCTCAGGTCGGACCCGATCTCTCCTTCGTCGGCGACGTCCGGAACCGCGATTGGCTGATCGCCCACTTCAAAGATCCGCAGGCGGTGGTCCCCGGCTCGTTCATGCCGCCGGTCCGTCTGAGCGCCCCGGAGCTGGAGGATCTGACAAAGTATATGTTGAGCCTCAAAAAAGGACCCGCCTAGCCGCCGTCTCCTCACTTTAGAGTAATCTCTTCGGCCCCGCCGCACCGGGAATGATCCGTCGCATAAGAGGTTGCCGTTCTCCCCTGCGGCAAATCCGGACCCATTTAAAAACCATCTCCGCTCTCCTCTTTTTCCTGAGGGCCGTGTCAGGTTTTGCCTGAATTATCATTAGGTTTAATAAGTCCGTAAATGTTTCTAACCTTGACACCCCTTTTTAAAATGATACCGTAATGAGGCTTCTTCGATCTCCTTACATCGCCCGGTTCTCATCTCTGTTTTCAACAATGCGGACCTCTCGACTCGCAGGAGAATCGCACTAAAGGAACCTTTCAACCGGATGACATCCGGGGGTTCGGAGAGACTCTTCTCCAAACGAAAGACCACCGGGAGGTTTGCCGCCGAGGAGCCCCCGCCCATGCGGAAGACGATATGATGCTGGCAGGCCGTTCACCGAAGATCCGATCCGACGCGCAGCTCGGTTTGACTCCCTTGGCCCTTCCACGTTCCGCAAACATCTCTTCGATGCTGATCGGCACAACCGTCCTGATCGGCAGAATCTTCGGCATCGGCCCCTTCAAATCGGTCCTCCCCGGCCTCGCGATCGGGATTATTCTTTCGCTCTCAAAAAGGGGGGGCCTCCGGATTTGCACCTTTCCGACCTTCGGGAGCGCCGGATGGAGTTAAAAGGGAATTCCATCGAGCGAAAGCTTCAAGAGGCGCTGGCCTATGCGGATGAGATCTTCCACACGGTGCGCAGCCCTCTCCTGGTGCTCGATTCAAGCCTGCGGGTAAAAATGGCCAACCGGGCCTTCTATGAAACCTTCCGGCTCTCCCCGTCGGAAATCGAGAACCGGGTCTTCTTTGATCTCTGCGAAGGGCATTGGAATATTCCGGGCTTAAGAAAACAGTTGGAGGAGATCATTCCGGAAAAGAACGAATTCGAGAATCTTGAAGTCGAGCATCTCTTCCCCATGATCGGACGCAGGACCGTCCTGCTCCATGCCCGGCAGATTTATCGCGATGAAACCGGCACCGGGACCCTCCTTCTGACGATTGAAGATATCAGCGATCGCAAGCAGGCCCAGAAAGAGTTGAACCGGCGCGCGACCGATCTGAGCCGGTCCAACGCCGAATTGGAACGGTTCGCTTATGTCGCCTCGCACGATCTGCAGGAACCGCTGCGCATCATCGCAAGCTATACCCAACTCCTCTCCCGGCGCTACCACGACCGGCTCGATGCGGACGGCAGGGAGTTCATGCGCTACATCGTCGACGGCGCCGTCCGGATGCAGCAGTTGATCAACGATCTGCTCTCCTATTCGCGCGTCAGCACGCAGGGGGATGCGTTCCAAGAGACCGACTGCGAGACGGTCCTGCATCGGGCGGTGGAAAACCTGAAAGTGTCGATCGAAGAGACAGGGGCAACGGTCACCCACGATCCCCTCCCGATGATTCCGGCCGACGGGTCGCAGATCGGACAGCTTTTTCAGAACCTGATCGGCAACGCAATCAAATTTCACGGCGCCGCCCCGCCGCAGATCCATCTCTCCGCGCAAGAGCGGCCGAGGGAGTGGCTCTTTTCGATCCAAGACAACGGCATCGGCCTCGATCCCGAATATAAGGAGCGGATCTTTATTCTCTTTCAGCGGCTGCACGGCAGGGGGGAGTACCCGGGCACCGGGATCGGCCTGGCCATCTGCAGGAAGATCGTCGAACGGCACGGCGGGATTATTTGGGTCGAATCCACGCCGAATCAAGGCGCCACCTTTTATTTCACCCTGGCGAAAAAAGGAGAACCCGTAAGATGAGCTCATTTGATTCGGGCAGACCGGTCGAGATCCTCCTCGTAGAAGACTCGCCCGGCGACGTGCGCCTCACCCGAGAAGCGTTGAAGGAAGGAAAGGTGCTGAACAATTTGAGCGTGGTCGGAGACGGCGCTGCGGCGCTCGATTTCCTGCGCCGGAAGGGGCCGTATGAGAATAGGGCCCGTCCCGACCTGATCCTGCTCGACCTCAATTTGCCGAAGAAAGACGGGCGGGAGGTGTTGGAAGAGATCAAAGACGATCCCGATCTGAAACGAATCCCGGTCGTCATCCTGACGACGTCGAGCGCAGATCAGGACATCGCCAAGAGCTACGATCTGCATGCGAACTGCTACATCACCAAGCCGGTCAATTTGGAGCAGTTCATCTCGGTGGTGAAATCGGTCGAAGATTTCTGGCTGACGGTCGTGAAGCTTCCCAAACAATAAGGAGCGTGAATGAACGGAGGAACCATCCGAGTTCTCCTGGTGGAAGACAACCCGGCCGACGCCCGGCTGGCTCAAGAGTTGCTGGTCGAGACGGCCGGCGGCCGCTTTAAAGTGACCGAAACCGCTCGGCTCGCCAAGGCGATCGGCACGCTCAAAAAGGAGTCGTTCGACGTTATCCTCCTCGACCTCTCGCTCCCCGACTCCCGAGGGCTTGAACCCCTCTTTCGCATCCGGGGCGAGGCGCCCGGCACCCCGCTCGTCATCCTCTCCGGCCGGAGCGACGAGCAGACCGCGATCAAAGCGATCCAGGAAGGGGCCCAAGATTACCTCATCAAAGGGCGAATCAGCGGCGACCTGCTGGCCCATGCCATCACCTATGCGATCGAGCGGAAGCGGACGGAGGAGGCGTTACGAAATGCCAAAGCGTTTTCCGAAAATCTGATTCAGACGGCCAACGTGATCATCCTGAGCCTGGATACCGCCGGCAATATCGACATCTTTAATCAGGCGGCGGAGAAGATTACCGGCTATACCCTCTCGGAATTAAAAGGGAAGAATTGGTTCGAGATCCTGGTGCCCAAAGAGCGATATCCGCACGTCTGGGAGGAATTTAACCGGCTTCTCGCCGGCGGGATACCGAAGACCTTCGAGAATCCGATCCTGACCAAAAGCGGCGAAGAGCGCCACATCATGTGGCAGAACAATCAGATCAAGATCGATGGGAAGGTCGTCGCCACCATTTCATTCGGGAACGACATCACCGAGCGCAAGAAGGCGGAAGCGCTCCTCTGCGTCCGCGCGCGGCGGCAGGAGATCATCGCGGAACTGGGACAGCGGGCCCTCTCGGGAGGGCCGCTTCCGACATTAATGAATGAGGCCGTCACCTTGGTCGCCCGGACGCTGGAGGTCGAGTATTGCAACGTGTTGGAGCCCCTCCCGGGTGAAGGCGCGCTGCTGCTGACGGCCGGGTGCGGGTGGGAAGAGGGCCGGATCGGAGCGGAGACGGTCGGCATGTTCGAGAATTCTCAGGCCGCTTATACCCTCGCCAACAACGGGCCGGTGGTGGTGGTGGACTTTGAAACGGAGCGCCGCTTTCGCGCGTCGCCGCTGCTGCTCGATCATGAGGTGGTCAGCGGACTGAGCGTTCTGATCCCGGGCCAGGACTATCCGCACGGTGTCCTGGGAGCCCACACGACGCGGCGGCGCACCTTCCGCGAGGAGGATGTTCTCTTTCTGCAATCGATCGCCAACGTGCTCGCCGCCGCGATCGATCGGAAAAAAGCGGAGGAGCGGATCGAGCATCAGGCGTACCACGACGCCCTCACCGGTCTTCCCAACCGGCTGCTGCTGGAGGATCGTCTCTCGATCGCCGTCGCCCACGCGCATCGGAACCATCAAATGCTCGCGATTATTTTGGTCGACCTCGATCGATTCAAGGTGATCAACGACACCCTCGGCCACGCGATCGGGGACGAATTGCTGAGGGGGGTGGCGACCCGTTTCTTAAGCTCCATTCGCGACTGCGACACCGTCGCCCGGATGGGGGGAGATGAATTCGCCATTCTCCTTCCGGAATTGAGCTGCGGCGATATCGCGGTGAATGTTGCAGAGCGAATTTTCGCCTCCCTCAAGCAGCCGTTTTCTCTCGACGGCCACGACCTCTATGTCACCGCCAGCCTCGGGATGGCCGTCTATCCGGAAGCCGGACTCGACGTGCAGACGCTGCTGCGACACGCCGACATCGCCCTCTATCGGGCCAAAGAGCAGGGGAGGAACACGCTGCGCTCCTTCTCACCGACGATGAATGCAAGGGCCTTTGAGCGGTTATCGCTGGAGAGCAG
>SCUR01000090.1 GCA_004297235.1 Candidatus Manganitrophaceae bacterium
AGACAACTAAAGAACCACCTTGCATATATTGCATACTTGAAAATGTATGGGATAGCAGACGAGCCGTTTCAACGCGTTGAGGTACACCTTTCCGAAACCAATAACGAATGGAACATTTTTGCATTGTCCGACAGTGAAATCACAGCCCAGACGGCCTCCTCACCCGCTAATTGGGAGGAAGTTGTATCAGTTTCAGAAACAAATAATCAGTGGAACAAATTTGCTACCGGAGTTGATACAAAAGAAATTGCCTTGTACCATGAAGACTAGAAGCTTTTATTATAGTCAACGTACCATCCTACAAAGATCGTAATTGCAAGAATCTCCTCCCTTTGGTATAGCAGGCAGTGTCGGGGCGAAGAGCAGCTTCCCCAAGGTTCTGATTACGACCACACTCTCGAGGGTCAGGTCTTTACTTTAACATCTGGGCTGATCACAAAAATCCACTATTGAGTTCCTACACTAATTCTTTGATGATTCCTTTCTGAATAAGGTAAACATCAGTGAAGCCCTTCGTGTTCGACATTGCTCTCCTTTTTCTCTTCGGCCTCCTCGTCGTCGTTCTGCGCTACACCGGAGGAAAAAAGTTCGGCATCATCTCCGGAGAAAATGAAAAGCGAACCGTCCGTTGGGCAAGGCTTCTCGTCCTGCTCGCTTTTGCCACCGCCTTTCTGATCTTCTTCATCTTCAATAACCGCGAATGAGGGTTCGGATGACAGAGGACATTCTTCTGCAAAGAAAGGCGACTACCTAAGAAAGAAACAGCTTCAGAAAGTAGTCATAGGAAAAAAGCATGGGTAAGAGTACAATGAGGGCAGTGGCCGCGCAATCAGCCCAAACGTACTCTCACCCATTTTTTGTTTTAGAGGAGCCGCTGCATGCCGTATGTGACCATCCATCTTCAACAAGGGACCCCGGAGTGGCTGGAATGGCGCCGGCAAGGGATCGGGGCCTCCGATGCGCCGACGATCATGGGGGAGAATCCCTGGAAGAGCGCCGACGACCTGCTGCAGGAAAAATGCAGCGGGGAAAACATCCGCCCCACTGCGGCGATGGCAAGAGGGAACGCGCTGGAGCCGGAGGCGAGAAAACGCTATGAGACCAAGGTGGGGGTCGCCTTTACGCCGGCCTGCCTGCAAAGCGTGAAGCAGGAGTGGCTGCGGGCGAGTGTGGACGGCATGGCCGCGAACGGCAGCGCCGTCGTTGAAATAAAATGCGGAGAGAGTGTCTATCGCAAGGTGTCGGCCTCGGGGGATGTCCCCGGTTACTACTACGGTCAATTGCAGCACATCCTCGCCGTCATCCATCTTCAATCGATCGATTTCTACTGCTACCTGCCGGGGCGGCCGGAGCTTCACCTTAAGGTGGCGCGGAACGAGCGGTACATCGGCCGTCTCCTGGAGACCGAGCACCTCTTCTGGCAGAAGCTGTTGAAGATCAGAAAAGAGCCGGTGCAACGATAATCGTTGGACACAACCGGCGACAACGGCCAGAGAATGCGCATCGCCCTGCCGAGGGTCGGGGCGGTGCGTCGCTGAAAATAAGATGACCCTCGATTGGACTTTAATAAGGAGTTGGCAATACGATGGTTTCAAGTGATGTAAAAACGGTAGAAGAATATCTCAAAAACCTTCCGGCCGATCGCCGGGCGGTCGTCGCGAAAGTCAGAAGCGTCATCCGCGAATCGCTTCCCGAGGGTTATGAAGAAGCGATGAACTGGGGAATGATCTCCTATCAAGTGCCGCTGGAGCGTTACCCCAAGACCTATAACGGACAGCCTCTTCTCTATGCCGCCATCGGGGCGCAGAAAGGGAACTACTCCCTTTACCTGACGAGCGTCTATCAGGACAGCAAGCTGGAGGCGAAGCTCCGGGCCGCCTATAAGCTCTCCCGCAAGAACCTCGACATGGGGGAATCGTGCATCCGCTTCATGCGGCTGGAGAACCTGCCGCTCGATGTGATCGGCGAAATCGTCGGGAGCGTTCCGGTGGAAAAGTTCTTGGAGAACTACGAAAAGGCGCGCGACCGCTAGCGCGCCGCCCGCATCGAGAGAACGCGCCGGAAGCCGCATCCCCCCCGCCCCGGCAACGCCTTCCGCATCCTCCCTGGAGAGGAGGAACCCGGTCCCTTGTCGCGCCGCGCTCCGCCTCCGGCCGCCCCTCCGATCCTCCCGCGCACATTTCTCTTGACACGTTCTATCTATTACTTGTATAACAAACTCCGCACATCCGGATAAAATTCCCAAGGGGAATAAAAATGAGACGGTCGGGGGCGGGGTTATCTGCGGTCGTATTCGGTCTCTTTTTATTGACGGGGTGCGGCGGCGGGGGGGGCCGAAGCGACGGCGCCGGGGCCCCGGCCGACAAGATCCCCCCAAAGCTCAGCGCGATCAACTCCCCCGGCGGCGCAACTCTCGGCCCGAAGTCCGCATTGGTCGTCACCTTCGACGAGCCGGTGCAGCCCCAGACCCTGATCCTGGGGGGAACGATGGCCCCCGAAAGCGACGGCGGCGTCTGGTCCTCCTCGGCCGCGAAACCGAGCGAGAAGACCCATTCCGCCTCGGGCCTCGGGAACGACCGGCTCACAATCGGCCCGAAGAGCGCTTGGAGCGGCGGCGCCGACCGGACCCTCTCGATCAACGTGCAAGACCTCGCCGGAAACCCGATCCAAACCGTTCAACTTTCTTATACGATCGATATCGACCTTCCCACCGCCTCGGCCATGCCCCCCAACGGCTCTCCCCTCGCCAAAGGAGAGGCGATCACCCTCCTCTTCAGCAAATCGATGCAGCCGTCCACCCTCTCCCTCGGAGGAGACTTGGGAGCGACGAGCGACGGCGGCGTCTGGTCGACGACGACTCGGGCCGACGACACCGTCACCCTCCGCCCCGGCGCGACCTGGCCGATCGGCGCGCAGACGTTGACGGTCGGCGCGACCGACACGCTCGGAAACGAGATGGCCCCCCTGCTCCTCACCCTCTCGATCGTGGAAGAGGTGCTCCATGTCTCCCCCGCCGGAGACGACGCCAACGACGGGACGAAAGCGAATCCGAAGAAAACGATTTCGGCGGCCATCGCGGAGGGGGTGAATCTAAATCTCGTTCCCGTCGCCGTGTTGGTCTCCGAAGGGACCTACTCGGTCGACAGCGGCGGCCCCTCCCCGACCCAGGTGGTCTTGGCGGAAGGGGTCTCGCTCTACGGCGGCTATTCGGCCGACTTCAGCCGGAGAGATCCGAGCGCCCAAACCGCCGTCATTCAAGATCTCGGCGCCGATGCCGCAAGTTCCGGCAACCCCCATCGGGCGATCGAGGCGGGAAGCGGCATCACCCCGTCGACCGTGGTCGACGGGTTCACGGTGATCGGCGGGGCGGGTCCATACTCATCCGGAATTTTCAATCACGACGGCGGCGCCCCGACCCTCACCGGCAACAGCATCAACGGGGGGAGGGGAAGCATTCAATCCATCGGCATTCAAAACAACGCGTCCTCCCCCTCGATCCGGAACAACACGATCCGCGGCGGCGGCGGCGAGAGCTCCCACGGAATCTTCAACACCGCCTCCTCCCCGACCGTCGAGAACAATATCGTCGACGGCGGCCAAGGGACGACCTCCTACGGCGTTCGCAACCTCTCCTCCTCCCCGCTGATCCGGAACAACACGGTCCGCGGCGGAAGCGGCGGCGCCGCCTCCTACGGCGTTTACAACGTCTCCTCCGCGCCGGCGATCCGGGGCAACACCCTCCACGGCGGCGGAGGGAGCAGCAATTCCACCGGTCTGTACAACAACGCTTCTTCTCCGACGGTTGAGAACAACACGATTTACGGCGGCAGCGGAGGGAACAATTCCATGGGGATTTTCAGCAGCAGCGGCGCCCCGCTGATCCGGAGCAACACCGTTGACGGCGGCGAAGGGGGTCTCTCCTACGGCATTCTCAATCAGATTTCTTTCGCAACCATCCGGAACAACGCCGTCAGCGGCGGCCGCGGGCGCAGCCTCTCTCAAGGGATCTTAAACAACGGAGGCGCCCCGGTCATCCAAAACAACACGATCAACGGAGGGAGCGGAAGTTTTTCTTACGGCATCCTCAACGAGAGTGCCTCCCCGACGATCGAGAACAATCTGGTCTTTACGTCGGGCAACGGGACCCGGTACTGTATCGTCGAAACGACGTCGAACGCCGATCCCGTTTCGCTCCGGAACAACGATCTCTTCGACTGCCCCGCGGCCCTCTATGGGGACGAAGGATTCACAAACAAACTGACGTCGATCGACGCGGTCAACGCGCTCGCCGACACCGCCGCGGGGGGAAACGTCTCGATCGATCCGGCCTTCGTCGATAAAGACGGCGCCGACGAAGACCTCAACACCCTGGCCGACAACGATTGGCATCTCTCCTCCGCCTCTCCGGCCGCGGTGACCGAGGGGGGCCTCGACCTCTCGAACGATTTCACCGACGACAAAGAAGGGGTCACGCGGACCCTCCCCCAGTCGATCGGCGCCTATGAACGGGATTAAGGCGGCGCGACCGGCTCTCCCGCGACCGCTCCTGCACTCGCGGCAGGGAGCGCTCGTCGAGGCCGCCTCTTAACAAAAAATGAGGGGTCTCAGTTAGCTCGACTTCCTTGTCCCGGACCGAGAGTGTCCGGTCCTTTTCTGAATGGAATTCTTCAAGAACAGATCCCGCCACCGCCCGCAGCTCGAACCGCAACCCGCTTGCGAGAGGCGCTTCCAAGGGACGGCTTCTCCCCACTCTGGGCATTTGACGTCTGGGCAGGACGCGACTCGCCGGCGATACCCGATCACCTGAGCAGGGCCAAGCGTCCACCGGCGCCGATCTCAAGAATGTAACATCCCTCACAGAAAAATTTCCTCCGCAAGGGTAAGATCACCCTCCAGAGCACTGCAGAATCGATTTCCACCCATCCCACATCCCCTTCATCATCAACACGCAGACAAACCATTCATAAGGAGAGTCACAGATGCCATACATCACCGTCGACAGAGAAAACTCCGGGAATATTGATCTCTACTATGAGGACCACGGTTTGGGTCAACCGGTCGTGCTGGTGCACGGCTGGCCGCTGAGCGGCGCCTCGTGGGAGAAGCAGGTGCCGGCACTGCTCGACGCTGGGTATCGGGTCATCACCTACGACCGCCGGGGCTTCGGCAAATCGAGCCAACCGGCGTCGGGGTACGACTACGACACCCTCGCGGGAGATCTCTACAAGCTGATTATGAATCTCGACCTGCACGATGTCACCTTGGTCGGCTTCTCCATGGGGGGCGGCGAGGTCGCGCGTTATCTCGGTGTACACGGAAGTCAGCGGGTCGGGAAGGCGGTCTTCATCTCGGCGGTGCCTCCTTTCTTGCTCAAGACGCCGGATAATCCGGAAGGGGTCGAGGCCGGCGCCTTCGAGGCGATCAAGCAGGCGATCGCCGCCGACCGCCCGGCGTTCCTCTCCAAGTTTCTTACCGATTTCTATAACGTCGATATCTTCGGGGGTGAGAGGGTCAGCGATCAAGTCGTCTCGCTCAGTTGGAATGTTGCCGCGGAGGCCTCGCCGAAGGGGACGCTCGATTGCGTTTCAGCGTGGGGAACCGACTTTCGGAACGATCTGAGAAAGATCGACATCCCGACGCTGGTGATCCATGGCGATGACGACCGGATCATCCCGTTCTCCGCCTCCGGGAAACGGATACCGGAATGTGTGAAGGGAGCGAAGCTGATCGTGGTGGAAGGGGGACCGCACGGCCTCCACTGGACGCATGCGGAGAGAGTCAATCGCGAGCTGCTCGATTTT
>SCUR01000091.1 GCA_004297235.1 Candidatus Manganitrophaceae bacterium
CCGGCGTGGAGGTGGTCCATCTCTCCGACCGGACCTTTCTGCTTCATCTCGGCGGGAAAATCGAGATCGCCAATCGCATTCCGATCAAGACCCGCGACGACCTCTCCCGGGTCTACACGCCGGGGGTGGCGCAGGTCTGCATGGCGATCCACGAGGATAAGAGCAAGGCCTTCTCGCTCACGATCAAGAAGAACAGCGTCGCCGTGGTCACCGACGGCTCCGCGGTGCTGGGGCTCGGCAACATCGGACCGGAGGCGGCGATGCCGGTGATGGAAGGGAAGGCGATGCTCTTCAAAGAATTCGGCGGGATCGACGCCTATCCGATCTGTCTTGCGACGCAAGAGACCGACGAGATCGTCGAGACGGTCCAGCGGATTGCGACCGGCTTCGGAGGGATCAATCTGGAAGATATCTCCTCGCCGCGTTGTTTTGAAGTCGAGGCGCGTCTCAAGAAGACGCTCGACATCCCGGTTTTTCACGACGATCAGCATGGAACGGCCGTTGTCGTCCTGGCCGCGCTGTTCAACGCCGTCAAGATCGTCAAAAAGAAGATGGAGGACCTAAAGGTGGTCGTCAACGGGGTGGGGGCCGCGGGGGTCGCCATCACCGAGATCCTGCTCTCTTCCGGTGTCCGGAAGATTATCGGCTGCGACCGGGCCGGGATCATTTATTCCGGCCGGAAAGCCGATATGAACCCGGTCAAACAGCAGTACGCGAAGCGGACCAATTCCGAACGGCTCAAGGGAAAGCTGGAGGAGGCGCTGGCGGGGGCCGATGTTTTCATCGGCGTCTCGGTGGCCGGGGCCTTGACCCCCGCCGCAGTGAAGAAGATGGCGCGCGATCCGATCGTCTTCGCGCTGGCCAATCCGACCCCGGAGATCATGCCGGAGGAGACCGAAGGGATCGTCCGGATCATGGCGACCGGCCGCTCCGACTATCCGAACCAGATCAACAATGTTCTCGCCTTTCCCGGCATTTTCCGGGGGGCTTTGGATGTCCGCGCCTCCGAAATCAACGACGCGATGAATCTGGCCGCGGCCCATGCCATCGCGTCGGTGATCCACAAGGAAGAGCTCTCGGAAGACTACATCGTTCCCGGCGTCTTCAACCACAAGGTGGCCAAAGCGGTCGCTGCCGAGGTGGCCAAAGCGGCCGTCCAAAGCGGCGTCGCCCGACGCGAGAAGAAGAAAACATCGAATCACCTCGGCTATTGATACAAACAAAATGCGGTGTTGATCGGGGCGCACAGGGGTGCGCCCCTTTTTTTGCCGCTGTTCGAAATCCGCGGTGACTAGACTGCCGGGGTTTCTCTTTGGAGCAACTTGGTTTTTCTGCGCTTCGGCGAGAAGAGGACGGAAAGGAAAAAGAGGAGCGCCGCGAGGAGGACGATCGTCGAGCCGGAGGGGAGATCGAACCAGTAGGAGAGGATTACCCCTGCCCAGGAGGAGGAGATGCCGATCAGGATCGAGATCGTCAGCATCGTCCGCATCTTCGTCGCCCACTGCTGGGCCGCCGCCGCCGGAATGACCAGGAGCGCGAAGACCAAGATCGCTCCGACCGCCTGAAGAGAAATCACGATCGTCAACGAGATGAGGTTCAGCAGCAGGAAAAAGAGATTGCGGGCCGGAATGCCGCTCGCTTCCGCCATCTCCTGGTCGAACGAGATAAAGTGAAATTCTTTGAAAAAGAGAAAGATCGTCAGGAGAATGCCGAACGAGAGGAGGAGGATCACGTTTAAATCGGAGCGGGTGACCGAGAGGATGCTTCCGAACAGATAGCCGTAGACCTCCGGATTATAGGCTTTCATCAGGCCGATGAACAGAATGGCGAGCGCCATCGTCAAGGTGTAGAAGATCCCGATGGAGACGTCGGGCTTCATCTTTCCGGTCTGTTGCAGGAAGCCGGTAATCCAGACGGTGGAAAGGCCGAAGACGACCGCCATAAAAAGGGGATTCAATCCCACAAGAAAGGCGAGGGTCACGCCTGCGAAGGCGGCGTGCGCCGTCCCGGCCCCGATAAATGAAAGCCCCTTCAACACGACAAAAACGCCGATCACCGAGCAGACCAATCCGATCAGAAAAGAAGCGAGCAGCGCGCGCTGCATAAAGCCGTATGAAAACATTTCAAACATTTAAGATCCTAAAATGACGTGAGGCGTTAGGCGTGAGGCGTAAGGGGTAAGGTCAAGAGATTTAAATCTTTTACCCCTGACGCCTCACGTTCCCTTCTTTGTCGCCTCACGGAATTTAGTGGTGATGGTGGTCGCTCATGATGACATAGGGGCCCTTCTCGCGCTCGGCGAGGATGATCTCCTTGCCGTAGACGCGGGAGAGGATTTCCTGTTTCAGAATCTCGTGCGGCGGGCCCTTGCCGTAGAGCCGGGTTTTTAACAGAACGAGAGAGTCGACGACGGGGCTGATGATGTTGATGTCGTGCGTGACGAAGACGATCGTCAGACCGTAGTCCTGATGCAGTCGCCGGATCAGATCGATCAGATGGTGCTGCGCGGTGGCGTCGATTCCTGTGGTCGGCTCGTCGAGTAAAAGAATCTGGGGCCGCTGCGCCAGGGCCCGCGCGATGAGGACCCGCTGCTGCTGCCCTCCGGAGAGGCTTCCGAAGGGGAGCTCTTTCAACGGCGCCACGCCGACCGCCTGCAGCGATTCGAGCACAATCTCCCGGTCGGCCTTGGACGGCCGGCGAAAGAGGCCGATCGCGGCATAGCGCCCCATCATCACCACCTCCCAGGCGGTGATCGGGTAGTGCGGATCGATCATCTCTTTTTGTGGAAGATAGCCGATTCGGGCGCGATGCTCGCAGCGGAGCGCGTGGCATTCGCAGTCAAAGATCTGGACGCTTCCCGAAACGGGATGAACGAGGCCGAGGATCGCTTTGAGAAATGTTGTTTTTCCGGAGCCGTTCGGCCCGATGATCCCGGCGAACTCCCCTTCCTTGATGTCGAGGGTGATCTCCTCCAAGGCGACCCGGTTTGCAAAGGCGAACGTGGCGTGCGCGAAATGGATGATCGGATGAACGGCGGCGACGATCGCGTCGGATCGGTGTGAGTGGGCCATTATCGACCTTCCAGTGCCCGAATGAGGGTTTCGGTGTTGGTGCGGATCAGGTCGATATAGGTCTCCGTCCCCGGAACGGCGCCCGGAAGCGGGGAGAGAACGACGACCGCGGCGCCCGTTTCCTCCGCGAGCGTTTGAGGGATCTTTGGGTTGAGCTGGGGTTCCGAAACGATCACCTTGACCTTCTCCCGTTCCATCAATTTAATCAGATCGCCCATATGTTTGGCCGACGGTTCCGTTCCGACCTGCGTTAAGATGTCTCCCTTGATCACGAAGCCGAACCGGCGCGCATAATAAGGCCAGGCCGGATGATGGGTGACGATGTTCCGATTGGCCAACTGGCTCACCTGCTTCTTCAGCTCCGATTCGAGCGACTCGAGCTCCATGATGTACCGGGACTGATTCCGCATGTATTCGGCCTTGTGCGCCGGATCGACGTCGATCAACCCTTCCGTAATATGCCTGACCATTATTTTAGCATTTTCCGGGTCGAGCCAGATATGGGGATTCCCCATCGTGTGCTGTTCTTTAAATGCATGCTGCCGGTCGATCGTCTCGTCGCGGCGGTCGTGGTCGTTCCTTTCGGCGTGGTCGCGGATGAGCCCGACCCCGTCGGAGGTGGTCACGATTTTCAAATCGGGCCGATCTGCGTTTTTAATGAGCGAATTGACCCAGATCTCCAGCCCCAATCCGATTTTGACCAACAGATCGGCCCGCTTCACGGCGAGAATATCGCTTGGTTTGGGGGTGTAGGTGTGTTCGCTCTCCAGACCGGTGATCAGCGACTTCACCTCGACATAAGGCCCGCCGACCTGTTCGGTGAAATCTTTGAGGACCGGGAGGGTCACCACCACCGGAATCTTTTCTTCCGCATGGAGTCCGATCGGAAAGAGAAGGAGGCTTCCCAGGAGGAGAAGAACCGCTTGAGAGGGAGATTTTTTATCGCGTCGGCCGAAACGCATCCGGAATAAATAACATCATTGCGATTGATATGTCAATTTAATTGCGGAGGGCTGTCGGTAGCATATGAAATGTCCGCCTTCTGTAGCAAGTGAAATGTCCGCTTTTAGGGGAGAGAGGAGTAAGCTGGTGTTTTCTTTGAGGAGGACACCTGGTGGAAGAAAGGTCTTACTCAGTCTCCCAAGTGGAGCGGGCGATGAAAGTACAAGAGGTAATACTAAGAGCGATCGATGGGCGACTGAAGTGGTACGAAGCGGCGCAGATACTGGGGATCTCGGATCGGCAGATGCGGCGATGGAAGATTCGCTATGAGCGATTCGGCTATGACGGGCTTCTGGATCGGAGGCAGAAGCGGCCGTCTGAGAAGCGGGTCGCAGTGGAAGTCGTTCAGAAAGTCCTGACACTTTATCGGGAGCGTTATTTTGACTTCAATGTCTTACATTTTCATGAGAAGCTCAAAGAGAAGCACGAGATTGATCTGTCATACACCTGGGTGAAGAATGCCCTGCAGACGGCAGGACTTCTCTCCAAAGGGTCCCGACGAGGCGTTCACCGCAAAGCGCGCCCTCGCAGGCCGCTGCCCGGCATGCTCCTGCACACCGATGCGAGCACCCATGCCTGGATTCCCGAGATAGAAGGTCAGCAAGATCTGATAGCCGTACTCGATGACGCCACCAGCGAGACGTATTACGCGCAATTTGTCCCACAAGAGAGCACAGCGACCATGATGGCCGGCATAAAAGCGGTGATAGAACAGAAGGGCCTCTTTTGCGCCCTTTATACCGATCGGGCTAGCCATTTTATCACCACCCGCAGCGGCGTTAGTCCCCATCGTCCGCAGCAGGCCGCAGCCCTCACCCAAATCCAGCGGGCACTGGGGCAGTTGCAAATTGAGTTGATCTGTGCAAACTCGCCGGAGGCGCGGGGGCGGATGGAGCGATTATGGGAAACCTGGCAGGGGCGCCTTCCCCAGGAATTACGTCTGGCGGGGATCACCACGTGGGAGGGGGCCAATGCCTTCTTGACTCAACAGTGGGTTCCGTTTCACAACCGGACCTGGAGTGTAAAACCCAGCGGGGAAGGCAGCACCTTTGTCCCCTACACAGGAGATGCGCTTAATCGGATTTTTGCCCTGCAGCATGATCGCGTCGTTGGAAACGACAACTGCGTGGAATTCGAGAAGCGTCGCCTGCAAATCTCAAAATCTGCGTGGCGTCTGAGTTATGCCAAATGCAGGGTCAAAATCTATGAGCATCTGGATGGAACGCTGAGCATCGGACATGGACCCCATACCTTGGGATACTATGACGCGCAAGGAAGTCTGCTTGTAAAGAAACCGGTGGGAGTGGTGGTATAGCTTACAGGAAGGTCGGCAGAACCCCGGCAACCCTGCTTGTGGAGGAATCAGGGAGAGATCAAAACCGGACAGATCATTTGCTATAAAAACCGGACATCTTGATTTGCTACCAACA